>NZ_BBJM01000007.1 GCF_000740055.1 Secundilactobacillus oryzae JCM 18671
GTTACTAGCGAATTGACTTCGCAAATGTTTGTTTTGGATTCAACCTAAGTTGAATCGCCCTGCACATTTGATTCGTCGAAACTTTGTTCAGTTTTCAAAGGTCTACTTTATTTCTTGCAACGTTTATAAATTATAAACGTTGTTATCAGCGAAGTCAACAACTTTTTTCAAAAACATTTTTTTGAATTGGTATATGTTGGCTTTCGTAACTGACAACAGTAACTAATTTACCAGGTATTTGAATTCCGGTCAACACTTTTATTCATTTTTTTGGAATAAAATTCAAAACCGAACTTTATTCCTGAACAATACATAATTAAATCGTTAAAACCGAACGCAAATGGTTAAATGGCCTTTCACTATTCGTAAAAATAACAGGCGTCGAATCCCGCACGAGATCCAACGCCTGTCCTTATTAGTGTCGCTTCTTTTTACGACGCCCTTTTTTTCTAAATGCGGGTTGTTGTCCCGGCTTAATTTTACTTGTATATAACGCTTGACCCTCTTGTTTGTTTTGGGAAAGATAGAATTGCGTGAACGCATTTACCTGTGCACGTTTAGTTGTATCCACTCCCGCAATCCGCATTGCTCGAGTGAGGTTCGTATAAAAGTCATCAAAGTTCTGATCATACAAATGCACAAGGGCATCGTGATGCTTACGAATCCATTCTAATAAGTCCTGTTCATTTGAAAGGACCTTAATAGAAGAAAGATGCTTAACCAGCTCACTCAAAGCGAATGGAATCTGATCAAACAGCGCTTGATCCTTCTCGTCGGACTCTAGAATAGGGACAAACCGACGGAACATTGCTTCGGCGAATAACTCACCATCCCACGTCTCTGGTTCGCGTTTCAGACCAAGAACCATGAGTTCAGAAGCTGCATCAATGATGACATCGAAGTAGTGCCGATCCGTATCCGTTAAATTACCAACAACGGGTAACTTATGGAGATCATCTAGCCAACGGTCAATCTGATCACCAACTGCTTCAGGTGTTTCTGCAACAACCTCAGCTTTTACGGCCTTAGTTTTTTTATCGCTGATCTTCTTAGCCGTATCTGTCTTTTGACTACTCAAAGCGAGCATGTCACTTCGCGTATCCTTAGCAACCTTAATGAATGCTTGACTATCATCAAGGAGTGCCTCGGCCTCAGCAAACTTAAAGAAGCTTGTCAAAATGGGCGTGGTCGCAACATAGTAGTTGTGTGGTTCATCTTGGTCAGTGGCAAATCGACCCGTAAGTATCGTTGCGACGTCTTTTGGTTGCCAATTTGCAAGTGTGGAATTCTTAGCCGTTAAAAAAGCAGTCAATACCTGCTCAGTAAACTTCTGCTGGTTATCAGATAGTTTCTGGAACAAACTACTCTGCTGAAATTTACCGATGATTTCCTGTGGGTCCATGAGTTAATCTCCAATCCGATTCGAAAGTACTGCACTCATTATAGAAAAAATGAGCATGATTTTCAAACTAAGGTGGATTTATGTAAAAAACACTTAAGGTCGGAGAAAAATCAAAGACATTCGCATCGCTTTTTTGTATCCTTATCAACTGAAGAATGAGAGAGGAGTCAACTCATGGATCCAGTAGTTATTGTGAGCGCCGTCCGTACCCCAATCGGTAAACTTGGCGGTGCCCTATCCAGTTTAAATGCCGTCGAACTTGGTACTATCGTTGCAAAAGAGGCTATTCGTCGCGCACAGGTTTCACCTAAGCATATCGACCAGGTCATCTTTGGTAACGTCCTTCAAGCCGGCTCAGGGCAAAACGTTGCCCGTCAAATTGAAATCAATTCAGGCATTCCCGATACCAGCACCGCAATGACCACTAACCAAGTTTGTGGGTCCGGGCTTAAAGCCGTCCGCCTTGGTCAGACCGCCATTGAAATGGGAGATGCTGACGTTGTGTTAGTCGGCGGTACCGAAAGCATGTCTGCTGCGCCGTTCATTGCACCTCACGTCCGTTTTGGTCATAAATACGGACAAGTCCCGTTCTTCGACAGTGTAGAACATGATGGTTTAGAGGATGCTTTTTCCAAACAACCCATGGGCATCACTGCCGAAAACGTAGCGGAACAATTTAAAGTGACTCGAGAAGCACAGGATGCCTTCGCACTGCAATCACACCAACGGGCGGTTCAAGCTCAGCAAAATGGTGCCTTTAATGAAGAAATCGTTCCCGTAACAATTAAAACTAAACGTGGTAGCATTACTGTTTCTGAAGATGAAGCCGTCCGCCCAGACACTTCTATAGAAGCTTTAGCAAAATTACCGGCCTCGTTTAAGAAAAACGGAACCGTTACTGCCGGCAATGCAGCAGGTCTGAACGATGGTGCCAGCGCACTCGTTTTGATGAAAGCTTCTCGTGCCGAACAACTCGGCTTAACCTACCTCGCAAAAATTGATGGCTACACCGAAGTTGGCATCGATCCAGCCATCATGGGTTACGCACCTTACTACGCCATCAACAAGCTAACTGCTAAATTAGCAATCAGTACTGAGGAAATTGACCGCTTCGAAATCAATGAAGCGTTCGCCGCGCAGAGTGTGGCGGTGGTCCGCGACCTGAAACTCGATTCTAAAAAGGTCAACGCTAATGGTGGTGCGATTGCGCTGGGTCATCCCCTCGGTGACTCTGGTGCCCGAATTCTAACCACCCTGATTAACCAGTTACACCATGACAATCTCCAAACTGGTATCGCCTCCCTCTGCATCGGTGGCGGAATGGGTATGGCCATGGCCGTTTCTAAAGCTTAATTCCTATAAAATACAACGAGCGCCCTGACAACTTTGCCGGGGCGCTCATTTTTCATTCTTCTATAAAGGTCTGATTCAAATCAAACGTAATCGGTTGTTCGACACTGATTTCGTCTGGCGTCACGTGGCAGCGATAGGCTACCACCTGGACGCCAGCTGCCATGGCTTCTTGAATTGCTGCATAAAGCTTCGGCGCTCGTTCTCTGTATATCGTCATCGTCGTCACGTAATCCATTTGGACAATTAAACAAAGATAGGCACGGTAGCCATCCTCCAGCGCCTTTACCAGCTCGTGGACGTGCTTCACTGCTCGAGTCGTCGGTGCGTCAGGAAAAGCCGCTAAGCCATACCCCTCCAGTGTGACACCCTTCACCTCAATAAAGAATGGCTGGCCATCTGATGCCTCACCACGAAAATCAATCCGTGAATCGCGATACTTTACCTCGGCCTTTAAGGCGGCCACGTGCGTCACGTTTGGTAAATGAATTTGTTCAGCCATTACGGCTTCGGCAGTCACTAAGTTAGGGGCCTGACTATCAATATTAATCCAGTGACCACGCTTATTTACCGCTACAAGATCCCAGTGGGTAATTCGCTTAGGCGCATCGCTGTGAACCAGTGAAACTTCGACACCTTGGATTAAGAGTTCTTTATTCCGTCCCGTATTTTTCACATGGACCCGAATTAACTCATCGTTTAACCGACACACGGCCGTAAACCGATTTTCCTTTTCGATAAACGTGGCAAGTTGATAGTTTTCGTATTTCACCGCAAATTCCCCCCAATGACGAGTAGCGAGCCCTATTTTAGTTCAAAAAAAATGATTGTCTTCGCCCCAAGTTTACCCTATAATTGTCGAGATTTGAAAAATACTTATTAAAAATTAGGAGTGAACATCTTGTCAGCAACATACCTACGACAGGCCACAATGGCTGATTTACCCGCAATCATTTCAATTATTTCCGATGCTAAAGCCTACCTAAAGGAACAAAATATTAATCAGTGGCAATCCGGTTATCCATTTGATTCCGATATTGAAATGGATATCAAGGACGGTATTTCCTACGTCCTGATTATTGACGGCAAGGTGGCCGGCACCGCTGCCATTCACCAAGGTCTCGATCGCAATTACCTCGAAATCCAAGATGGCGAATGGGTTAACGGCACGTTTGCCAAGTATACGGCGATCCACCGTATCGCACTTTCAGGCGCCTTTCGTGGCCAACACCTCTCTGAAAAACTGATGAGTGGGGTTGTGACGATTTCTAGTACCCTAGGCTATAAGGATATTCGGATTGATACCCATCCTAAGAACCTTGGCATGCAACACGTCATTACGTCTAACGGCTTCACTAAGCGCGGCGTTATTCATATGCAGGATGAAAGTGATCCAGAACGATACGCTTACCAACTGATTATTGATTAATTCATACACTAAACCCCGTCAAGTTTAAACTTGGCGGGGCTTTTTTAGTGCAATATGGCCATCAAATCTTCAATCGCTTTATCCGCGTTTCGTGCCCCGTTACCCACAGGATAATACGTCGGATACACCGGATAATAATGGCCTCCGACCTGCAAATCAAAAGGCTGCTGGCGAGTGGTCGAGACGCTTAATGATTTGCCCAATAAAATTGAGCTCACTTGATTACCGAACGCAATAATTTGCTTAGGTTGTACAATTTCAACTTCTTGCTTCAGCGTTTCCAGGTACTCTCGAAAAATCAGGTTAGAGACCGGGATTGTGCCCGCAAAAGTACACTTCGCCAGGTTCGTCATGAAGTAATGGTGCTGCGTCACATCCTGATAAACGGCGTCAGCAAATTCCGGCGTCCAGTCTTGGGGGTGCTTAGCTTCAATTGCTGTCCCCGTTTGTTCATTTAAAAGACCTAGCCGTATAAACAAACGCCAAATTGGCTTCGTGCCAATCCACGGGGCTCGCATCCCCAACCAGTCAGCATGGGTGGAGACATTCCGTCCAGTCGGATTCATAAACACAAACATCGTATCTGGCTGCTGACTATCCCCCGCACCGTAAACCGATCGAAACTGAGGATCACCAAATTCAAGTTGCATTTGATCGTAACGTTGATTAAGCTCCTGCAGTTCCAAATCATTCACCTTCAATCGTGACCAAGTCGCCACTAGCTAAGAGATACAGATACTTGTCCGTCACCGGACGATCGAGGATATCCGCTAATGCTTCTGCGTACAGGTTCACTTGCCCCCTGTAACGTTCTTTAATCTTCTCAATGCTAGCCGCCTTATCATTAAAGGCTACGTAATCCGTTTTGAAATCATAGAGGATAACGCGTTCAGGAAGCACCACGTATCCATCCATGATTCCGTGAATCAGAACCTTAGCCTCTTCGTCATCGATTTCGCCAAACAATTTTTGTGCTGACAGCAAGAGCGAGAAGGGTTGTTCTCGTTTTACTTGAGCTGGATGTGCCACTAACAGTTGACCTAACTCACTATTTTCGAAGAAATTCAGTACGCTGGCCTGATCGATCTTGGCCGCAACCTCTTCCGTCAGGACATTCCCCATCACCAACTCCTGCACACGAGCTGCAATTCGGGCTGCTGTGATTGGTTGGGTTAAATCAATTTCTTGCATCAACAAATGGGTGGCCGTTCCGATTTCAGTAGCCGCCGGTGCTTGCTTCGTTTGAAGGAATCTCGGTTGGTCAAAGTCCTTCGCCACGAAGCGGTTTGCCGCACCAGTTTCATTCTGATTAATGCTAAAGTCGCCCATCTCAATGGTATCCGGGTCGTTAAATAGGCGCTTAACCTCAGATACCGACTGGTACGCGGTCGTTTGCGTCGCCTGTAAATTCGGATAACTAAAGTTCATGACCCGATCAATATCGGAAACGTTCACTTCACTATAATCAGCGTCCCCCAACTTATTGTGCAGGGTCTTCAACCACTCTGCCCCAGTCATCGGCGTCGTTTGCTGACCAATTTTCTGAAGATCCGTAACGGTCACAAACTCAATTTGAAATTGGGTCTCATCCCCATTTAAATCAATAAAGTGCGGATCCACCTGTCGGCTTCTCAAGCTTTCAGCAAACCGTGGGTGCCGAACCAGACACATGCCAATCCAATCTAGCGCGTTGTTGGTGTTTAACCGATCGTTCATGTCTAAGACCAATCGATCACTCTGGCAGGCTTTTTCCCAGTTGGCAACCGCTTTTTCTCGATCCTTAACCGTACCGACAATAATTAACCGCTGTTCAGCTCGGGTTAACGCCACATAAAGCTTTCGCATCTCCTCAGCGAGACTCGCTTGTTTCGTCGCTTCACTGGCCAGCATTTTTTGCAAACTATCAAACTTAGCACGTCGATGCTCATCGAAATAAGTAATCCCGATTCCTAATTTATCGTTTAAGACCGCGTCGCCCTTCGTATCGCTCATATTAAACTGATGACTCATATCCATGAGGAAGACCACTGGGAATTCCAGCCCCTTGCTCCCATGAATGGTCATTACCCGAACGGCATCATCACTCACCTCAGTTGGTGCTTCCGCTAAGTCCTCATCCTCGCTTTGCATACGTTGGATGAACTGCACGAACTGGAATAGTCCTTTGAAATTACTCTTTTCGTAAACTGCAGCTCGTTCGTAAAGTGCATGCAAGTTAGCCTGACGCTGCTTTCCGGCCGGCATCCCCGCTACATAATCCAAGAAACCAGTCTCTTGATAAATGCGCCAAATTAACTCAACTAATTGGTTTTGTTTGGCAACATCCTTAAAAATAGTTAACTGCTTCAAGAAGCGGTCAATTTTTGGAAAAATGGCATCCCCATACGGGTTTCCTGACTGGTAAGTATCGTGGAATTGCAGAACCGCTTGGAAGTAATCCCCCGTCTTATCTGTCACGCGCAAGTAAGCCAACTGATTTTCATCCAAGCCCACGATTGGTGACCGTAGCACCGCTGCCAACGGAATATCTTGGTACGGATTATCAATCAAACTCAATAACGCCATCATAATTTGAATTTCGGTGGTTTTGAAATAGTTTTGCGCATCATTAACCAAAACCGGAATCCCCATTTGGGCAAACAACTCGGTAATGACGAGGTTGTTGTTCTTCGTTGGCGTCAAAAGCGCGAAATCTTTGAAGGCAACGGGACGCATTTCACCCGTCTCTCGGTCAAAAATTTCCGTTCCGTTGGCCTGCATCTCTAAAATCCGTTGACCGACCATCGCAACTTGACCTCGAACCTTATCATCAATCTTGAACGTTGCATCAATGGGTTCATCTTCATTTTGCTCGGTCATGACATTGGTCTGTTGGTCCTCATAAATCAGTAGTTCAGTTGCTGGTGTATAACCATCAGGATAATAAGACGCACCAAAGACCAGCTTGGCACCACCAGTGTAGTCCATCTCACCTAATTCTTGATTCATCAATTGTGTAAAAATGAGGTTGGTGAAGTCATCGACATTCTTAATTGAGCGGAAGTTTTCGGCCAACTGAATGTCTTTTCCTGCTTGAGGATCTTCACCAAAATGATTGAACTTGCCTACAAATAAGCTCGGATCCGCCAAACGGAACCGATAGATGGATTGCTTCACATCCCCCACCATGAATAAGTTCCCCGGTTCATGACGCGTAATGGTTTGCAAAATAGCTTCTTGAAGTGCGTTAGTATCCTGGTATTCATCAACCATGATTTCTTCGTAGCGATCCCGTAACTGTTCCCGCACTGCCTTTCCTTGCTCCGTATCCGCACTGAGAATTTCAAGTGCATAATGCTCAAGATCACTGAAGTCGAGCACATGTTGCCGTAACTTTTCTTGTTGATAGGCGTCGCTAAATGCTTGCACCGTCGTCGCCAATTTGGTCACGATTGCGTGACTTTGTTGCATGACTTCAGTTGTGATCGCTTCGTTTAACGCCAAATAAGTATCCTGTAACTCATCAATGACAGCCAAGGCAGCTTTACGGGCCTCTTGTGCTTCCTTCTTGAGTTCAGGAACGTCATCCTTTTTGGTCACTCGAGGAGACGTCGACCGTTTCACAAATAGCGTCTCGCGCACTTCGTCCCACTTCAAGTCAGGCAATTGATCTTGAGTTGCCCGTAGACTTGCCATTTCCGTTTCACACAATTCTGCTAACTTGGGAAATTCAGCTTGGTTCGCTTTTTCAAGTGCATAACCCAGGTCCTTAATCGCTTGTTCAACACGATTTTGAATCAATGGGAGGATTTGCTTGCGATACAAGTCACTGTCATTCAACGTCCCATTGATTACATAAGGGTCCGCTAGCTGTTGCAACCATTGCGCTGGATTTGGCTTGGCGTTGGCATAGAAATAAACTCGATTAACTAAATCCGTCAGGCCGTCATCGTTACGGTCGTTTGAGAAGTTGGCCGTCAGTCGTTTAAATGAGCCATCTTCATCATTTTCGTACAGCGTTTCTCTGACATCCTGCCAGACTTGATCCCGTAGCAAAATGCCTTCCGTCTTATCCGCCAGCAATCGGAAAACGGGATCCAAATCAATAATATAGTAGTAACGCTCAATAATTTGCTGACAGAAAGCGTCCAAAGTACTGATATTAGCCACCGGAAGTAGGCTTAGCTGATGCATCAGTCGACGTCGATTTTCACCCGTCGTTTCGGTGATTTTGCGTTCCAATGATTTGTGAATCCGATCCTTCATTTCCTTAGCCGCTGCCTTAGTGAAGGTCACGATTAGAAGCTGATCAACCCCGATGCCCTCTTCAGTAATCCGCTTGATCACCCGATCGACCAGCACTCGCGTCTTCCCAGAACCCGCAGAGGCAGAAACTAATAGATTCGTGTCGCGCGTATCAATAACCTGTTGTTGGCTCTTCGTATATTTAATGTCTGCCATCGGTTTGATCAAACTCCTTTCTCAAATTGGCTAAGACTTCTTCGTCACTCAATTTTTCAATTTCATGGTAATTATTTTCTGTTAATAATGGGTCAAACTGCATCACCGATTTGTATGGTGAGAACTGCATAGCTGTCCGTTGATCCGGCCACTTGGCTGGGTTCATCGCAAGTTTGCCAGCAAAAATATCGGTTGCCGCTGATTTAATGAGACCCTCGGTATGTTGCAAGAGCCCATCCAGGTCTCCCGGACGGATGAGGCGACTCCGACTCATCGCCGAGCCATCCTTCTTTTTACCAAACGGATAGAGCGTTGAGTTCCCATAGCCAGCTTCACCCAGTCTGGTATCCAAGGTATTAATCAGGGTTGGATCATCAACCAAGATCCCCTTATACTTTTCTTTCGCCAGCAAGGCCTCAAGAAAATCGTCATCCGTAGCAAGTTTGAAAATATCCTTGAATGAGAGCTTAGGATTCGACAAATGTAGGTATAATGCCCCAGCTAGTTCCGCATTCTCGGTACCGGCAATTGTTGCCAAATTGCGTTTAACAGCATCCAAATAAGTCATCATTTGCATCGCCGTTCCCTGGTAGGCATCACTCAAGTTGAAATCATGAACGCTAGACTTATAGTCGACGACACCCAAGTAAGTTTTACCGTCAACCTGCATTTGATCGATTCGGTCAATTTTGCCACGCACCTCAACCTTGCGAGCACCAGGGAGTGCAAAGGCAATCGGATCCAAACCCGTCTTAGCAGCCACGTGACCAAATAAAACCTCCGTTTGAGTTGGCCGCATTGGGGTTCGCTGACTTTGCTGATGTAACGTCGTCGCCATCCGTCGAACCGTTGCAATCAGTTGGCCCGCAATATAGGCCATTCGGTTGGAGCTCTTCAAAATGGCAAATTGGAGGTTCGCTGGGTCATCTAAAATTTTTGTCACAATTTCATCGACTAATTCGTGAAGTTGCGAATCATCTAGTTCCGCCAAATCCAAGCGCTGATCACGCAGCATTTTAACCAGCATATCCATAGCCGCATGGAAAAATTCACCCGTGCTAGCTGGTGACAATTCAAACACCGGTCGCTCCTGAAGTTTTAATCCATACTTTAAGAAGTAAGCATATTGATTACTATAAAATTCTTCCAGTTTCGAAATAGAGGTATAAATGGTTTTCCCGTAAAGCGCATCAACAATTTCTGGTACCAATGACTTTGGCTCGTTTCGGTAGCTCATCCCACCAAGCAGATGTTCAGTCAGACTGTGATAGTTACTATCCTGAATCAGCGTTTGGTAAACGTACTGCCAAGCTGGTGCCAAAGCCACTTCACTCGTTCGACTTGCATCACTAACCTGCACTAAATGCCTAAGTGTTGCCCGTTTAGCACCTAAATAATGCCAAATTTCATTATCAGCAGGATCTGGCACAGCTGCATGATTTTGGATTTCAATCCCAAAGTGCTGCGCAATTCGAGCCACATAAGGACTGAGCTGCCGTTTCTCCTCTTCATCACCGTTTGTCGAGTACGTAAAAATCAACCGTTCGCTTCCTGATACAAAGGCCAAGTAGTTTAAAAACGGTTCGTTGTTAAGCGTGGCACTATTCGTCTCACCCAAAAATTTATCATCTGGTAACTGAATCTTTTCGCGGTCTTCGTCCGATAATAGGCGATTAGCAACTGTCACATCCGGCATGACGTCGTCGGTTGACCCAATCATGAAAGTGACCTTGCGATTGTTCATCTGGACCATTCCGCTTTCGGAAACTGTCACCTGATCTAACGTTGATGGAATCTGAGAGAATGTTGCCCCCTCGAATCCTGCCTGCAAAAGCGCCAAAAATTCATCCAAATTAAACGCACGATCGCCTAGGATTGCCACGTATTCATCCAGCATGTCACAGAAAGTGGTCCACGTTTGCTCAGGCTGATCCGCTTTTGCCAAATCACCTTGGTCCAGATAGGCATCTCGCCAGGAAATCAATTGATCCTTCACGCCACTGGTCTCTAGAAATTGGTACAGAATAGCCGCAGCATCACGCCCCGTCTTAGCCGCTTTAATTCGCTTGAAAAATGGTGGGAGCGTGTCTTTTACAAGCCGGCGAATTGAATTGATTTGGGCCGCAATGGCCTCGTTCTTGGTCGTTTCAACCCCATCATCTCCCGGCATAAAGCGCGCATATTCCCAGTCGGCGTCTTGTATCCAGCGACTGCCCTCGTAACCAACCTTCAAGACCCAGTTTTCGGTCAGTGCCAACGATTCTCTGAATTCCTGAATGGGCATAACCGTGCCGTCTTCGTTCCGTGGCAATAATAGCTCCGTTTTCAACAGCCGCATGAGATCCCGGTAACGGTAGTAATGCGCGTCCACTTCAAATAGCGCCGTCAGCAATTCCACAAACGGGTGATTTGCCATGGCGATATCGTTATCAATGAAGAACGGAATTTCCTGCATCCGAAAAATAGGGGCCAGCACATTTTGATAGCGGTCCAACTTTCGTGAAACGACTAAGAAGTCACGATAGCGATAGCCTTTCGTTGCCACCAATCGTCGCATTTCTGCCGCCATCTGGGCGACTTCCGCATACCGGTTGTCCGCACTAATAACCTCGACAGCGTTTGGTGTTTGAAAGGGCTGGGGCTTCGTCACGGACCGCCCGTTAGAAGACGTAATCCAGTAATCTTCAACTTGTTGCAAATCCGATGAGATCCGCGATTGACCCGCAACCTTATCGGGTAGCAGTTTAACTTTCGTTACCGTTGCTAGTAGTTTCAACTGTTGATAGGTTTTCTTAGACTGGCTAAATAAGCCCGGCGTCCCGCTTTCATCACGGAGCGTGGCCGCATCAACAGTCAACGCCACTTCCATGTCCGCCGCATTGGCCATAATTTCCTGCAGCAATTTCAGCTCTTGAGCTGAGAACTGTGAAAAGCCATCAATATAAAAATGAGCATGGCTAAGGTCCTGCGTCTTTAGAAAGTCCGACAGCGCATTCAAAATATCCGTGTTTTCAATGTACTTATCACGCATCGCAGCATCAAATGCTCGGTAAACAATAGCTAAGTCATGTAGTTTGGCACTCAAATCAGCACCTTTATCCTCGCCATCGTTGGCGATTTGCTCAAGGTCCTCATCGGTGATACGGCCAATTTTTAACTCCGCCAACTGCGACGCTAATTTACTAATAAATCCTGGGCGACTAGCTTCACCTTTAAATAAAATAAGTTCGTCTGCGTGGTCAGCAATGGCCTGATAGACGATCATATTCAAACCAGCGCTAGAAATTCGGGGAATCTGGTAGTACGGGGTATTCTTCATGAAGTACCAGGCTAGTCGCGTAAACGAAAAAACCTGAACTTGGCTTTGCGCGTACTGATCAGTCGCATCAGCACGTTGCGCTAACTTTTCGAGCGCAAAAACTTCGGATTCAAACTTAATATGATTGGGAACAAGATAATAAAACTGATCGTTAGGATTTTGCTGCAGGGTTGCCCCTAAATCTTCCAATAACACTTGGCGATGGTCGCATCCCGCTTTTCCAATGATAACCTGAAATGACATTAACGCTGTTCCCCTTTCGTGAATTGATTTCTGTCACCATTTTACTGGTTTTACCCATCAAATACTAGCTAACTTGAACATCCGTTCTAGTGATAAATTCGAAAAAAATCCCACCATCCACGTTTGGAAAGGTTAGAATATGATTAGAACATTTTAAGACTGATGAGGTGGTTTGCATGAACAAACAAGAAAAAATTGAAATTCTCCAAGATTTAGTGAAAATCGATTCCCAAAATAACCACGAGGCTCAAGTTGCACACTACCTGCAAAATCTTTTTGAGGCCCATAACATTAAGGCCACCATTTCCGAGTACGCGCCTGATCGGGCTAACTTAGTTGCCGAAATCGGTAATCCAAGTAGCGACCAAGTGTTAGCCTTTGCCGGCCATCTCGATACGGTATCCGTTGGCGACCGTGACCTTTGGACTTACCCACCATTGGCAGCTGAAATTCATGATTCCAAACTCTATGGCCGCGGGAGCGCCGACATGAAAAGTGGTTTGGCGGCCATGGTCATTGCGATGATCGAACTAAACGAGAACGTCGCCCCATTAAAGGGTCGCATTCGCTTCATCGGAACGGTTGGCGAAGAAAATGGTGCCATGGGGTCACGCGACCTCACCATCGACGGCATCGCCGATGATTTATCCGGGATGGTCCTTGGCGAGCCGACAAGCGGTCGCGTCGTTTACGCCCATAACGGTTCACTGAATTACACCGTTTCTTCAACTGGAAAAAGCGTGCATAGTTCAATGCCCGAACAAGGTGTTAACGCACTGACCAACCTGGTTCAATTCGTGAATGCGGAGGCCACCCTGTTTGACGATGTGGCATCGAGCCCGGAAGTTGGTCCCCTGGTGCACAGCGTTACCATTTTTCATAGTGGCGATCAAGTTAACAGCATCCCCGGTAGCGCAACGTTACAAGGGAACATTCGACCCATTCCCGAATTCGATAACCAGGCCGTTATTGACCGTTTGAACCAAGCCGTCGATCAATTAAACGAGGCCCCCAACATGGATCTCAAATTGACCATCAACTACAGTTTCAAGCCCGTCATCAGTCAGGCCGATTCCCCTTTCGTACAACAAATTAAGCACATCTCCGATTCAGTTCTCGGCTCAGAGGCCCCGCTAGCCGTCATCCATGGTGCTACTGATGCATCTGAATATACAAAGTCTGCTAACCAGTTTCCACTCGTGGTCTTGGGTGCTGGCTCCTGGAATGCCGCTCACCGAATCGATGAAAACGTTGCGTTAGATAATTACTTGGCAGTTCTTGAAATTTATAAGCAAATTGCCTTGAAAGTGTTGGGATAAAAATAAGGTTTCGCCGTTTGGCGAAACCTTATTTTTTTACGCTTCCTTCATTTTCTTAACCGTTCTAGCCACATCATCACTGTGCGTAATCATCGAAATGACCGCTGACCCGGCAGCACCCGTAGCACTCACATCCGATAAATCAGCTTCAGTAATACCGCCAATCGCCACAATCGGGCGGTCAGTCGCTTCAACCAGTTTTGTTAATCCCGCCAGCCCAATGACTGGATCGGCATCCGCCTTGGAGCCGGTTGGAAAAATCGGGCCACAACCATAATAGGCAATCCCCGCAATTTGATTGGCTTTTTCAATCTCTGCTAGATTCGAACAGGAATAACCAACAAATAACTTCCCAGCTACCCGCTCGAGTACTGCTTGAATTTGTTCGTCAGATTGACCGACATGGATACCATCCGCTTGAACGGCCAGCGCTAAGTCGACATCGTCATCCACGATAAATGGAATTCCCGCTTCCTGGCACAATTGCCGTAATTCACCAGCAACTGCCAGCCGTGACGTCTTATCGAGCGTTGATTTTGGCCCTTTGTCGCGTAATTGAAAAGCGGTAATACCAGCTTGAATGGCGCTCTCGACCGTGGTTATCAAATCGCCAGCTGGCAAATCTTGTGTACCACACACGAAGTAAGCCTTCAGTTGTGATTGGTTAAATGGAATTTTCATCTTCTGCCACCTTTCGATAAGCCCAGTGATTCAACGGGCTATGACCGTGTCCAACCTGAATTTCATCCTGGATGGCCGCTTCAACGTAGCGTTTGCCGATGTGAATGGCCTCCGCCATTGTGCGCCCCTTTGCTAATTCTGAAGTAATGCACGAAGAGAGTGTGTCTCCGGTCCCGTGGGTTCGGATAGTAGCCACTCGAGGTGCGGAGACCCAAAACGTTTCACCAGATGCCAACAGCGCTAAATCACGTACCTCGTCACTATCGCCGTGCCCGCCTTTAATTAAGACGTTTTGGGCACCTTTGGCCTGAAGTCGGTGCGCCGCTTCAGCCATATCTGCTTCTGAGGTAATTGTCATCCCCGCCAAACGCTCCGCTTCTGGTAAATTCGGGGTGACCAAGGTTGCCAACGGAATCAGTTCATCAGCAACCACTTGAATAGCGTCCTCTGCCAATAACGTAGCCCCGCCTTTGGCAATCATGACCGGGTCAACGACTAGCGGACCTAAATCGTATTTTTTCAAATTGTTCACGACAATTCGTACGTGTTCAGCATCCCGGTTTTACAGGCGCGAATTTTTAAATCCGCCGCAACAGATGCAAATTGCTCGTTGATTAATTTTTCGGGAAGCGCCATGAAGTCCTGAACACCCAGTGTATTTTGCGCTGTCACAGCGACAATTACCGCAGCCGCAAAAGTGTGACGCTCCTACATTATTTTAATATCGGCCATCACCCCGGCACCACCACCGGAATCCGTTCCAGCAATGGTTAAGGTTTGGGGAAACTCATTAATTTCACTCATCATCTATCCGTCCTTTACTCGTAGTCCGCTACTGCTTCTATTTCTTGAGTCGTTACCAAATGGAGTTGATCCATCAATTTCACCGTAAAGGTTCCCGGTAATTCGGCACCAATCGCCTCAGCCACCAATTGACCGGTTGTTCCAAAAACGAGGCATGCCGTTTGTGCAGCTTCAAAAGCATCATCAGTGACTGCCGCAAAGGCGCCCACGATACTGGAAAGCATATCTCCCGAACCAACGTGTAGCTGAAACAGTGGCGTTCCGTTTTTAACAGTCACCACCGTGGTGCCATCCGTAATGAAATCAGTCGGCCCGCTTAAAATGACCACGCAGTTGTGTTTCAACGCGGCGGAACGGGCAATGGCCTTCAAGTCGCCTTGACCTTCGCCAGCATCAATTCCCTTTGCCGCCCACTGAATTCCGGCCAGCGCTGCAATTTCACCCGCGTTTCCGCGAATCACACTAACCTGAAAATCACGAAGTAACGATTGGGCAACTCCCAAACGATAAGCCACCGCTCCGACAGCAACAGGATCCAAAATAACCGGCTTCCCATACTGATTGGCTAGTTGGCCCATTTTACGAACGTGCGCCACCTGGTCTTGAGTGAAAGCCCCTAAGTTGAGCGCCACCGCTCCGCTCATTTTGACCATCGCTTCCGTTTTGGCAATTTCTTCCGACATGATGGGTGAGGCTCCAATCGCATTAATACCATTCGCCACGTCTTGCACCGTCACAAAGTTGGAAACATTCAGGACGATGGGATTCTGGGCGCGCAACTCGTTTAGCAGGGATAGTTTCATGGGAATCCTCCTCAAAAATAAAAAAATAGGGTCGCCACCCCGCATAGGATGACGGCCCAATTCATCGCCGTTCATTAACACGTTCCTACGCAAGTGTGAACTTACAGGTTCAAAGGGTTTGTCAAAAACATCTCAGCCCACATGGGGCACCCCTCGTGTTTTATCTAGTCTAATCATAATGGTTTAATTTGGAAGCGTCAACAAAGAAAGGAGCCGTACCAAATTTCGGCACAACTCCCTATCCTATTGATTAAAGGGTTCAGGAAGCAATCTACTTCCGATAATCCCCATACCCAAAGTACTGGTATCCTGGTTTCAAATTATTGTTGAATTGCTTATCCAGTGGAACGAACACGTAGCCCTTGGCCCGCAAGCGGTTAATGATGCTAGGTACCGCCTGAATCGACGTCTTGTGAATATCGTGCATCAAAATAATGGAGCGTCCATGCGTCGTTGCCACAACGTGATTAGCTGTTTTAGCTGCGTTTAGATAAGACCAATCGAGGGAATCCACATTCCACTGAATGATTGGACGGTTAAACGCTTTAATCTCAGTGTGGGTAATGGCGCCATATGGTGGCCGAATGTACTTTGGCTTGACTCCGGTCGCTTTGTAAATGGCCTTATCAGTCCGACTAATTTGACTCTTTGCCGCACTTAACGACATGTTTGCAAGATCCGGGTGATTCCACGAATGATTGCCAATCGTGTGTCCATACTTCAAAACGAGTCGTGAGGTTGCTGGACTAGCCTTCACCATGTAGCCCACTTCAAAGAAGGTGGCCGGAACGTTATACTTTTTCAAAATCTTCAGCAGTTTAGGCGTCAACGATGGGCTTGGCCCATCATCAAAGGTCAAACTGACATACTTCTTTGCGTAACCTACCGTTCGGTGTTGAAATCCCTGATTAATTTCAACAGGTTGCGGGGTGACGTTTGCCGAAACTGGCTGTTGATCGCTAATCACCATAAGTCCAAATCCGGTTGCTAACAACGCGATGAAACGTTTTTCAAGCTTTGTCACTTTTAACATAAGAAGTACCTCCCCACAGGGTAACTAATCTGCCCGCTATTTAATTTTAGAGTTCATTCGTACGTAAACGATTCTCCCTCAAAACGTCATTCGTACAAATTTCGAGCTCTTGAAGCACCTCGGGATCGCTTGGGTTTGTCGCTGCGGCGTTTTCGGCCAGTGCCCAACGCGCCAGATTATCCGTAATCGGCACGATGTCCTGGGCAATCGTCATTTCCGCTTGGTCCTGATGTGCTTTTTTAATAATTTGAAAACTATCATAATCCGTAATCAGCCTAAGAGTCGCTTGTTTGCCATGTTCTACCGACTTAAAAATCACAAAATGAGACTTTTGATTCGCTTCACTTATTCGCTGTTTGACGAGTTCCAATTGTTCTCGATTGGTCGTCATCGCCATGCCCAGGTCACCTCCTATTCATAAGGTTATTTTACCAGCTTTATCGAAATGTAAGCGCTAAAATGACTCGTTATTTTCGAACTTGGCCATTCCCATAAATGATGTACTTCGTAGATGTAAGTTCGTTCAATCCCATAGGCCCTCTAGCGTGAAGTTTTTGGGTACTAATGCCAATTTCAGCTCCAAAACCAAACTCAAAGCCATCAGTAAATCGTGTGGACGCGTTGATATAAACACAAGCCGCATCAATTTGCTGCAAGAATTTTTGCCCATTTTGATAGTTATTCGTGATAATCGCTTCCGAATGCTTCGTACTGTAGTGATTGATGTGGGCAATAGCCTCATCTTCACTATCAACTACTTTAACCGCCATAATCAAATCATTGTACTCCGTCGCCCAGTCATCATCTTCAGCAGCAACCATACTTGGCACGATACTACGAGCGCGGTCGTCTCCGCGTAATTGTACGTCATTTGCCTCCAGTGCTGCCGCAATAGTTGGTAAGTATTCGGCTGCAATAGAAGAGTGGATCACTAGTTTTTCTGCTGCATTACAAACGGATGGTCGCTGCACTTTTGCGTTAACCGCAATGTCGGCTGCCATTTTCAAATCAGACTCAGCATCCACGTAGATGTGACAGTTACCGGCTCCGGTTTCGATGACCGGTACCTTTGCCGTTTCCACCACTCGCTGAATGAGTCGCTGACTCCCACGAGGAATCAAAACATCAATATAGCCAACTAACTGCATCATTTCGTTGGCGGTTTCGTGTGATGTATCGGTAATCATTTGAATCGCATTTTCATCAATATCGTGGGCCTGCAAGATGGCACGGAACGTCTCGCTGATTGCGATATTAGTCCGAATCGCCTCTTTGCCACCGCGCAAAATCACCGCATTACCCGTTTTAAAACTCAACGCTGCAGCATCCGCCGTCACATTTGGCCGGGCTTCAAAAATGATACCGATAACGCCTAGGGGTACCCGCTGTTTTCCAATCAGAAGTCCCGCCTCGTTATGCCACATCTTATCGACGTTACCGATTGGATCATCTAATCCAGCGACTTGGCGCATTCCATTAGCCATATCGGCGATTCGAGATTCTGTCAATGTTAAACGATCGACGAAACTCTGTTTGAGACCCGTTGCTTCTGCTAAATCGGTTGCGTTAGCCTGCAAAATAGCAGCCTGATTATCTACCAGTCCCATCGCCATTGCCTCGAGTAGTTCATTCTTTGTCGTTGTGGAAAGTTGTCCTAATGTCGTGGCAGCCGTGCGTGCCTGTTCACCAACTAATTGTAACTTATGATTGACCATGACTAGAAATCTCCTTTCGTTGTAGCGCCGTAAACCAAGTACCAACTGGTTCTCCATCTAAGATGTTAAAAATCACTCTGGGATCGCGGCCATTTGCCAAAACCATTTGCCGGTTTTCGTTAATCAATCGTTCTGCAGCTAATAGCTTAGTCACCATGCCACCAGTTCCAAATCGGCTTCCCTTATCACCAGCTAAATTAAACGTTTCCTGGTTAATTTGGCTAACCTGTGAAATCAGAGCAGCTTCCGGGTTTTTAAGCGGGTTCATATCGTAGAAGCCATCAATATCGGAAAGCATAATCAGTAAATCCGAATTGGTGCGACTGGTAACGATTGCCGAGAGCTGATCGTTATCCCCAAAGCGGGTCTTATGATCCAGCTCATCGACCGCCACCGAATCATTTTCGTTCACAACCGGAATAATTCGCTGCTGGAGTAATTCATCAAATGTATTCAGAACATTCTGACGACTTTGTGGGTAATCAAAGACGTCGTGAGTCAGCAACAACTGACCAATTTTTTGACCATAATGTTCGAACCGTTGGGAAAACATCATGATGAGCTTGCTTTGACCAATGGAAGCCAGCGCCTGTTGTGCAGCAATACTAGCTGGTCGCTCCGTCAAACTCAATTGGTTCAAGCCGACACCAATGGCACCTGAGGAAACCAAAATAACCTGTTTGCCCTGGTTACAAAGTGAGCTCAACACGAATGCAAGCTGGTCGATGTTCCGAAGGTTGATTTCACCACTGGGGTAAATTAAGCTACTCGTCCCAATTTTGACCACGATTCGGTTTGCATCAATATTTCGGTTTAACTGCTCATCCTGCATCTTGTTTTCCCCTTTTCATTATTCACTAATCTATTTTTAATATTTTATCAGATGATAGCGTACTCCTAGGTGAATCGCAAGCTTTATCCTTCCTTTTCGACGAGGCCAATCGACTGATTCGTATGCTCACCCGTCAAAAGCTCTTGGACGATAAACTGACTTAGTGTTTCACGTGAAACATTGCCGCTTGGCATGGCGTTTCCTTCATTATATAGTGCTAATTTTCCGTATGACGTTGCCGACACGTTGCTAACGCGCAAGATGGTGTAGGGGATTTCTTCCTCATCAATCATTTTAATGGCGTAACGCTGCTGTTTAAGAAAGGCTGATTTATCCGTAATGCCGGGATAAGAAATTTCCTCCGTAACTTCTTCGTCAATCCCCGCGACAGATCGGAATACAAAGCGCACGGCTTGATTATTCGTTTCCCGGATAGCTTCAGTCACCGCTTCGATAGCCCAATCGACATCCATTCCCGTCAAATCAGAATAAATAACCGCCACATTCCTAACTGCTTCAACGTAATCAGCTGCAACATGCGCATCTCCGCCGTAATACGTTACCCCAGTAATCGGTTCTCGTGGCTCCGACTCCCAAACGCGTAACTCAACTTCCGCTTCTTTAACTAATGATTGCATCACGGTTGAGGCGATGTCACCGTGGTCGCTTAAAACTAGTATCTTTTTCATCCTAATTCTCCGTTCAATTTAGTGGTTTCATTGTACCGCATTCGGCTTTTATTCGGTGTCGTCGCTAGCCCACTCGCAAAACACGAACATTATTCGGATATTGATTCAATTTCACAAACATGTTATGCTAATAACTGGTTTTTAAAAGTAAAACACGAACATTATTCTGAAATCAGCAATTTATATTATTTTACAAGGAGCTTATTATGGCAGACAAAATTGCAAATTATTTTAAATTCGACGAACTCGGAACTAATTACAAGACCGAATTCTTAGCCGGATTAACCACCTTCATTTCAATGGTTTACATCCTTTTCGTTAACCCTAACATCCTGGGAGCTTCTGGAATGGATAAAGGAGCCGTCTTCACGGCAACTGCCTTAGCCAGTGCTTTCGGTTGTTTCGTAATGGGAATCGTGGCGCGTTACCCAATCGCCCTTTCATCAAGTTTGGGAATCAACGCCTTCTTCTCATACACGGTTGTTATCGGTATGGGCTACACTTGGCAAACCGCACTTGCGGGTGTCTTCGTTGCTTCTATTTTATTCATGATTTTAACTGCCTTTAAGATTCGGGAGATGGTCGTCGATGCCATTCCTCGTGATTTAAAAATGGCCATCGCATCTGGAATTGGCTTGTTCATCGCCTTCATCGGTTTAAGCGAAGGTGGCCTGGTTTCTGCCAGCAAATCAACCATCGTTTCCCTGGGCTCACTTCAGGTTGGGACAACCTGGCTAACGATTGTCGGTTTAGTTGTGACGGTTGTCTTGATGAGTGCCCGCGTGCCTGGTGCCATCTTCATCGGAATGATTGTCACAACGATTGTCGGGATGGTTTCAGGATTAATCGATGTCCCTAACCAAATCGTTGCTTCTGTACCAAGTTTGAAGCCAACGTTCATGCAAGCGTTCTACCACGCACCAGAAATTAACTCAGTTCAATTACTTGTCGTCGTGTTAACGTTCTTGCTTGTAACGTTCTTCGATACAACTGGAACGTTCGTTGGTCTTGCAGAACAAGCTGGCCTTGTTAAAAACAACAAGATTCCTCGAATTGGTAAAGCCCTTGTTGCGGATTCATCTACAATGGTGGTTGGTTCTCTCTTAGGAACCTCACCAATGGGTGCCTTCGTTGAATCATCAGCCGGAATTGCAGTTGGTGGTCGTTCAGGTTTGACTGCCATCGTCACTGGTTTCTTCTTTATCTTGGGGATGTTCTTCTCACCACTTTTAACGGTTATCACGAACCAAGTGACTGCTCCAGCTTTGATCATCGTCGGGGTTCTAATGGCGCAATCATTGAGCGGTATCAATTGGAAGAAATTTGAAATTGCAGCACCTGCCTTCCTTATCATCGCGGGTATGCCTTTGACTTACAGTATTTCTGACGGAATTGCCCTCGGTTTTATCATGTACCCACTTTCAATGATTGCTGCTAAGCGTGGTAAAGAAGTTGGCGCTATGATGTACGGTTTAGCGGTTGTCTTCATCATCTTCCTTTGGATTTTGAATACAAAATAGCATTGCACTCCAATTTAAAAACTAGTATTCTTAGAAATTGAGGTTTTTAAAACTTAATATCTAAGCAAAGGAAGGAATTTGTAATGAATTCTAAGACTAGTTTTTTAGGAATTGATAACGTTCGAGACGTTACTCGCGTATCAATTGTCGCTGCACTCTATGTCGTTCTTACGATGGTCTTGGCGCCCTTTAGCTTCGCTGCTGTTCAAGTGAGATTAGCCGAAATGTTTAACCTTTTGGCTATTTTTAACAAGCGTTACGTGATCGCAGTCACTTTAGGCGTGGCCATTTCCAACTTTTTAATGTCACCATTGGGCATGATTGATGTAGTTTGGGGGAGCTTATCAACGCTCTTCACCTTAGTTGTACTACGTTTCTTCATCCCCTACGTGAAAAGCTTCAATTCACGACTGGTGACGGGCGTACTCTGGGTAACCTTCTCAATGTTCACCATTGCCGCCGAAATTGCTTTTATTGGCAAGACTGCCTTTTGGGCAACTTTCTGGCTCAACTGGGGAACGATTGCCATTGGAGAGTTCATCTCATTAGTGATTGGGGCCATCCTACTCTACATCATGAGCAAACGAATCGATTTAGATAAATTATTAGACTGACCAGAAGAAGCACCTCCGACTAATTCAGAGGTGCTTCTTTTCTTTTATTACACTATCTAATTGAAATTAAACTGACGCTCATTTTGGTACGCCATTGATATTAAATAACCTAGCGCTATACTTTATATAGAAATTCGGAGTAGGAAACACAATGACTAATAAAATCAGTAAAAGCTTACTATTACTCGTAACAATCACTGGGGGACTATTCCTATTCAACACAGGTAGCCAAGCGCAAGCAGACAGCTCGTTTGCGAATGTTTCCTACGTACAAGCAAACCGGAAAATTAAAACTAACTTATATCGAACCATCAATGGTAAAAAGAGCAGTTATTACCTACCTAAGGGCGCTAAATTTTCCGTGGCTGGCGTATCTAGCACGAGGAATGCTAAGGGCACTGTTGATTATTTCGTGTCCCCTAGTCTAGATAACTATAGTTACCGATATCGAAGTGCATTTACAAATTTTAAAAAAACAAACGGGCACATTACCACAAGCGAAATACCTTTCACTTCCAAAAATTTTACTAAAGTAAATATGCCATATAAATTTTCAAATCAATATTTCCAATACGGTAAAGCATGGTCTTTTAGTATTAAACAATTCCACCAAATTTTTAATGTCACTCAAGATGGGTACATCCAGTTTTACTCTACTGCATCTTTAAAAAAGAGCAACGTTCCAAACTCCTTTAGTAATTGGGACCCTAAAACTGGCAGACAACTTCCTGAAATTAGTGCTCAAAAGCCTACAACCACTCGTAAAATAACGGCTACAAAGAAGGCCGGTAGTAACATCACTTATGTTTACTATTCAAAACCAATTCATGGACTCAAAGAAGCCAAAGTTGGAAAAAATAATTATCGACTTAAAATAAATTATCAAAAATCATTTGATAAAGTAGAAGGAAACTTAGAAGCTCGTTGGGCCTCTTCCTACGTCGGTGGGAGCCCATATTTCATACTTTTTGATGCAAATAGTACAGCTGACTAACTTAACAAACAAAAGCAGCAGACATTCCATTTTGAGGATGTCTGCTGCTTTTTACTACAATATTGGTGATAATAGCCGACTCGCATGTTGCTTAAACTTCAGATAAGCAGATTGCGCCTTGAACTTTTCAGGCGTCATGAGCGTGCTCATTGTCATGTCATTTTCAAAAATTTGTTCTAGTTCATGTGCCAGCTTAGCGTCATAAAGGAAGGCATTAATTTCAAAGTTTAGTTTGAAGCTTCGATAGTCCAGATTAGCAGAACCAACCGAGGCCACCTTACCGTCCACAACCATCGTCTTAGCGTGCATAAAGCCGTTGTCATAGAAGTAAATCTTCACTCCATCATTAGCCAACAGACTAGCATAGTATTGGGTTGCCCGGTAAACGAAGGCGTGATCCGGCATGCTAGGAATCATAATTCGGACATCCACACCAGCCATCGACGCAATTCTTAGTGCATCAAACACACTATCATCGGGAATCAAGTAAGGGGTCTGAATCCAAAGCCGTTTTTGCGCCATTTGGATTAAACGAATGTAGCCCATCTTAATCTGTTGCAGGTCGCTATCGGGCCCACTCGAAACGATTTGCAGATTGGTTTCACCCTTAATCTTAGTAAGTGGAAAGTATTTAGGATCAACAAAGTCGGTTGGAATCTTATGGTACTTATCCGTCACGTTCCAATCCAAAATGAACCGCGCTTGCAGTCCGAATACCCCAGAACCCACAATGCGCAAATGCGTATCGCGCCAGTTACCAAATTTTTCCTTACGACCCAAGTATTGGTCGCCAATATTAAAGCCACCGGTATAACCAATCTTCCCGTCTACCACCACAATCTTACGGTGATCACGGAAGTTCAAACGAAAGTCTAATAATGCAGAGTGAGTTGCTAGGAACGGTTCGGCGTGCCCACCCGCTTTATTCAACGGCTTAAAGAAACTCCGCCAGGTTCCCATTGAACCCCATGAATCGTAGATAACTCGAACTTCAACGCCGGATTGCGCCTTTTTCACCAGAAGATTCAAAATTTCATTTCCAATTTTATCGTTATAAAATGTGTAAAATTCGATATGAATACTAGACTGAGCAGCTTCAATATCCTGAATCATTCGGTGAAACAGGTCATTGCCATCCGTGAAAATCTTAATCCGATTCTTACGTGACAGAATGGCGTGCTCCGTTCTGACAAACAAGTTCACTAACGAAGCGGCTTCTTCTGTTATATCATCTGCCGGAAGTCGTTCCGTCCCAATTTGGTAACGTTGCTGCATGACCCGTTTGTCCAACTGCATTCGGACCTGGTTTTTCACTCGGTAGATTTGCCGGCGTGGCAGTTTTCTGCCGATGAACGCGTAGGCCAAGAAACCTACTAGTGGCAATAAAACCAACACAATCAGCCAGGCCCAGGTTGCGGCAATATCCCGTTTTTCTCGAAACACGGTAATGAAGGCAAACGCCGCGTTAATAAACACAATAATTTCAAAAATCAGTACCCAATTAATCGTCACTTTGTCTGCTCCCCCGTTTCAAATTTTCATTACCTATGATAGCGGACTTTGGACGCTTGTGCTTATCTTTTTCCTATTAAATGTTGTAAACTGTAGAAAAAATGAAGGGGCTAGTCGCATGAACATCATCAACACACTGATTTCGGTCCCACACGGTCGTGGAACCTTTCGAATTTTTCATTGGCTATTTCGGGAAAATCCATTTATTGGATTTGGTGTCCTACTCGCCATTGTTTTGTACCTTATTTACCGTTATATGAACAACCAAAACTAACTGCAAACGCTTCTTAACATTGTGCTCAATTGGATTGTGATATACTATTCGTCAGACAGGAGTGATTAATCATGAAGAAATCCCGGACAATGGCCATTTTAATTAGTCTTGCCGCGGTACTTATCGTTGCGCTATCAGCATGCGGCAAAAGCAACAACCACGCAAATCAACAAGCTAGTTTCCGTAATGAAGTTAAGAGCACTAAGCCTAGTGCCGTCGAAACTCAGATCACTAAGAACAACGATCTTTGGTACCTTTCTGGTGGAATCAACACCAAGAGTAACTCAGGATTTGAAGCTTACAAATTCAATTCAGACACTAAAAAGGTAACCATCTACAACGTAAGTAAGTACTACAAGACTTATGCTGCTGCTAAAAATGCTAACGCCTTGAACAAGGAAGGTACGCTGTCATACTCATTTGATACGGACAGCAAGGATCAAGCCGTCATCAAGTTTAAGGGTAAGCTTTCTGGCATCCCAATGACTCAGACCTTCACGATCAAAGACGCTACTACTGGCAAAAACAAGTCAACGAAGCTTCACGTAACGGGTTACAAGATCGTTCGTGATATTGACGAAGACAAGACGAATAACGTTTTTGTGAAAATCGCCAAGAAGTAACTATATTAAAGACCATGATGTGAGCAGACTCACGCCATGGTCTTTTTTTGATGCCCCCCAAAAGTAGTAAACTATTAGTAAGTAAACCAAAGGAGTTCTTATCATGAAAAACTGGCAATTTTTAAATGATTATACCTTACGAAACGGCGTTAAACTCGCCAACCGAATTGTCATGGCCCCCATGACGGAACAATCTAGTTTCGAGGACGGCACGATTACAACTGATGAAATCGAGTACTATCGCCTGCGTGCCGGCGCAATTGGCATGCTGATTACCGGTTGCGCGAACGTCAACGATCTCGGTAAAGGATTCGAAGGCGAGCTCAGTGCCGCAAACACCGACATGCTGCCAGGCCTCCGCCGCTTAGCTAACGCAACTAGTACCGGTACGACTAAAAGTATCCTTCAAATTTTTAGCGCTGGTCGCATGACGAACACCAAGATTTTGCGTGGTGAACAGCCCGTTTCGGCTAGTGCCGTGCCATCCCTTCAACCAAATGCTGAAACGCCACGAGAATTAACCCCTGAAGAAGTCGAACAAACCATCAAGGACTTTGGTAACGCCACTAAACTAGCGATTGAAGCTGGATTTGACGGGGTTGAACTTCACGGTGCAAACACCTATCTCATTCAACAATTTTTCAGCCCTCACTCCAACCGCCGAACCGATAAATGGGGTGGCTCCTTAGAAAAACGGATGGCTTTTCCGCTTGCCGTTGTTTCGGAATGTGCTCAAATCATTAAAAACTATGCTGACCGGCCCTTTATCTTAGGTTATCGCCTTTCCCCTGAGGAACGCGAAGAACCAGGTATTCGTTTAGCAGATACACTGGAGCTGGTGAAGGCATTGAACGAAACGCCAATTGATTACCTTCACATTTCACTCGCGGATGCGAAAGCGCCATCCATCGTCGATAAGACTGATCCAGAACCCGTTTTCGCTAAAATTAAATCAGTTCTCAGTACTGATCTGCCACTAATCACGGTAGGTCACGTGGCTAGCCCTGACCAAGCAGAATCAATCATCGAGGCAGGCAACGATTTCGTCGCCATCGGTCGTGAATTAATCCGCGAACCTCATTGGCTCCAAAAAGTTCAAAATGGCGACGAGGATAGCATCCGTTACACTATTTCCAAGAGCGATATGGCTGAACTACGCATCACCCGCCCACTTTGGCAATTCCTGGTGACGGCATTTAAACGAGGTTTCCCGCTTTCAACGGACGAGCATCAGATTCAACATTAATCTTAATAACAGACAAACGCTTTCATTTACGCTATGATAGTCTTAAAGGAGCGTGATCTACGATGCCAAAAAAAATGCCAACGATTGATCCCAAGCAACTCTTCGAATTTGAAAAAGAAATGCGCCAACAAAATATGGCGCTCGTGAAAGAAAATCCGTGGTTAGTGCCACCAGTTGTTGCGCTAGCGGTACTTCCCGTTGCCGTAGCGACAGTTGGTTTCTTCCATAACCGCTCTTTAAAAAACAAGTTAAAAATTGAACGCGAAAAGACCAAGCAACTGACCTTGGAAGCTAAAATGAACCAATAAATAACGAAACGAGTGATGCTGGATTAACTGGCATCACTCGTTTTTGGTTTAATTAACGTATTATTCGCAGGGGTGGCAAAGCGATTCTCTCGGAGGAGTTTGAATCCCTCGTGCTCATAAAATGCCAACGCTGCCTTATTTTCCGTAACACATTTTAACGTTAGTGGCCGCTTAGCGCGTTTTTCTAATTCCTGGATGAGCTGATGGCCGACACCTTGATGTTGCCACTCAGGATCGATAAACAATAGGTGGACGAAAGCCAGGAGTCGGTTCATCGATGCGAAACCAACAATTATGTCGTCTTGAACGGCTACAATTACCGATTCGCCCCGTGAATCGCGCGCAAAATCAGCTAATTCTGGTGATGCCACCCATTTGAAGCTCTGCTGACGTGCACTTAAATAAATCGCTGCCAACCGCTCTTGGTCCTCATTTTTCATTGATCTAATCGTGATTGCCACCCGCATCATCCCCTTCGCTTTATTTTACAACGCTAAGGCAGATACGCCAAGATACTAAAAAGCCCGATTACATAGCCATGCAATCGGGCTTTTCTATTAATTATCCTTCTGATTCAAACTCTTTTAACGTCTTCAATCCTTCTGCGTAGTAACGCTTCCTGAATTTTTCAATCTCCTCTGCCGAGAACTTATCTGCATCTAGCTTAAGTTGCTCAACCGGAATTGGACGTTCACCAGTAATTTGAACATCAATCAACACTGGTTCGCCACGCTTAGTAATTTCCAGTGCCTCGTCAAAAGCCTTTGGTAAGTCCGCTTGTTTCGTAACGGAAATGCCAGTAACGCCTTGTGCTTCTGCCATTTTAGCGAAATCGACACCACCGAGACTAACTCCGAATCGGCGTTGTTGATCGTCTTCTTGCTCATCAACGATGAAACCAAGTTCATCATTTTTGAAGACCACGTTAATGATTGGCAGCTTGTACAATGTTTCCGTGATGAGATCTTGCACAACCATTGATTCTGCACCATCTCCAGCTAAGCTAAAGACCTGCTTGTCTGGGAAACTCAATTTAGACGCCAATGCGCCTGGTAGTCCAGAACCCATCGTTGCAAACAGACCTGACGTGTACCAGCGTTGTTTGCCAGAATTCTTAATCAATCGAACTGAGTTTTGGGTAACATCCCCGACGTCAATTGAGAAGAACGCATCATCTTCCGCAATTCGATTAATTTCTTTGAAGACTGGTTCGAAACGTAAATCGCCATCCGTCTTATTCATCATGTGGTCATTGTATTCACGCCAATTATCCGCATTTTTAACGTTAGCCTTGTACCAGTCACTCTCAGCAGCCTTGTCTGCACGTTCACTGAGCTTTGCCAAAGCCTTCTTGGCATCAGCCCACATTGCGACTTCTGTCTTGTGACGCTTACCTAGGACAGCTGGGTTATTATCAATTTGAATAAACTTGGCTTTCGGATTAAATAGAATTTCTGCAAATGGGAAGTTCGATCCGACAAATAGAATTAGGTCAGTTTCCGCTAACGCTTCGTTAGCTGGCTTTGAGGCAACTCGCATGGCTGAACCAAGCAAGGCCGGGAAGTCATAAGGAATTACATCCTTAGCCAATGCGGCGTAAGCAATTGGTAATTGCAACTTTTCTGACAAGGCCATTGCTTCGTCAGCTGCACCGCGAACACCTTGACCAATATATAGAAGTGGCTTTTTAGCTTGTTTGATTAACCCAAGTGCCGCATCAACCTCTTCATCGGTTGGCGCTGGTGCTTCAGCCTTACGGAAATTAGCGGCGGCAGGATAGTAACCGTCTGCCGGAATTTGGGCCTCAGCCAAGTCGTTAGGTACCACAACGACTGCAGGACCATGGTTTGCGTACGCCTGACGAATCGCTTCATCCACGACATGTGGTAAACTTTCAGCCGTCACAACAGTTCGATTGTAGTAGGCACCATCGCTAAATAGTTGTGATTCATCCTGTTCTTGGAAGAAGTCCATGTTCATTTGGCCGTGACCAACTTGGCCCACGATGAACAAAGTTGGTACTTTATCCATTTTTGCATCATAAACGCCTTGGAATAAGTGGGTGGCACCAGGACCAGCAGAGCCAAAAGCGACACCAATTTTACCTGTCACCCGACCATCACTAACCGCAGCCAATGCGCCAACTTCTTCGTGGCGGACGTGGATGTACTTGATGTTGCCAGCCTCTTCCTCATCTCTTAACGCATAAACGATGCCGTTAATGCTACCACCTGGGATACCATAAATATGATCAACGCCCCAACTTTCCAGGGTTTTTACCATTGCTAAACCTGAACTAATTGTTCCTGCCATCATGAATTACCTCCCAAAAATCGTTACTTACAATTTGTAAGTGTATTGTAGTCTCTAACTGAAAACGTTTCAAATAAATCGACTCGGTCCTAATTACTAGGCGACTTAACGCCATTTCCTCATTGATTAGCTATTTATTTTCAAAACAATTAGAAATAAAAAAATCGTTCAATCTCTTTTCAGAAATTGAACGATTTCACGGGAGGTATATGGGGTTTCCCGTGTTCAACGATACTTCGCACGAAGTAAGTTGAAGCATAATTGGTTATTGGTAACTTGGTATGCCTCAAATATAGGAGATTTTTTTGTCAAAAACAAGTTTTTTACCCCTTCAAATCAAAAAAAGTTAAAAAATTTAGATAAAAGTAATTATAATCATTCGTTTTATATTTCCATGCATTTTAGCCGCCTACTTTACGATTAATCTCAGCAAAAGCGGTGTGATATACGTCTCAATTAATCCCGCGACAAAGATGAGTGGAAGTGCCAAAACGAGTGCATCAATGACTGATTCATAGATGACTTGCCACAGTGAGGCCTCGGTTTTGTATCGGTCATGCCGAAATAGTCCATCATAAACGGTCCACATAAGCCGAGCACTAATCGCAACCGCAATCAGTTGCGAAGAAACCTCAAAAATACCGTGTGGCAAAATTCCCAAAACAAACGTGATCCATGGATGGGCTGCACTAGCCAGTACCGCACCCACAGAAATGGTTTGCTGGAGAACAAAGAGAATATAGATTGGAACTGGGACGATCCCCAGTGCGATGATAATGAGATCAGCCGAATAGTTGTGTAGAAATAGTGGCAGAAACGAAAGCTTCTCACCCACTTTAAGGTTAACGAGTCTTTGAGCCATTTCCAGTGCCGATTCGTGCCCCATCGTTAACCGCATCCCCACGGTTAGGACAATCGATGCCGCAATCATGACTAATAAGTAGCGAATAAACCGCTTCAAATAAAAGGTTTTGAATCTTCTTAAACTCTCCTTGATGATTGTCATCTTAATCAACTCCCCACATCACTTGATCTTTTACGAAGGTGATTATAATCCCAATCAGCACGCTTACAAGTAATCTGACTGACCGCCATTTTGAGCAAATAAAAAACATCCCCACTAATGTGAGAATGCCTAATTACTAATAACTTAAGGAATTGACGTTATGCCGCTTCGTCGCCGTTGATGACCAGACGGGGACCTTTACGACACCATCAATCTTGCTCTTCGGTACAAAGCCCCAGTAACGACCGTCGTTTGAAACGCTTCGGTGGTCACCTAAAACGAAGTATTCGCCCTTTGGCACAACCTTGCTACCGTTGCCCCACTTGAAACGTTTGGAGAGTGTCTGGAGGTTCCAGGAGTTGTGCCCTGAACCATCCGTGGTTCCACTGGTACGTTCAGAAGCACTAATGAAGTTTTGGTTGACCTTCTTCTTATTCACGTATAATTGACCGTTGTTAAACGAAACTGTATCGCCCGGAAGCCCGATAACTCGCTTCACATACTTCGTCTTGGCCTTGGCACTAGGATCAACCCCATGAGCATCAAAAACCACAACGCTGAGGTGCTTAATCTTTGATTGTTTGAGAATCCAAACCTTTTCATTATTATCTAGGTTAGGTTGCATTGAGGGCCCGTCCACTCGGACACGGGCAATGACAAATTTTCCAAGTAACGCAGCGAGTAATAACCCAACCGCAATCGGAATAATCCAACTCATGATTTCTTTAAATACTTTCATATTGTCGACTCCCATTATTTATTCCGCGTCTTGCAATTTAACTAGGCAATCCGCGACCAACAGTATAATATTAACATTAAAATAGTTTTTACAGTAGCAATTAACAATTATTTAACTAACTAAGGAGTTGCCATGCAAACGAATACCATTGAAAACCAAACGCTAGCGCTAGACGAGGTCGAACCCGACACCGTTTACGTTAACTGTCATTTTGGCTACTCTAACGACACCATCCGTATCTCTGACGTGACTTTTCGGCACTGTGAGTTTCAGCAAAGTAACTTTGCCGACGCCGAGTGGACTGATTGCACCTTTGAAAATATCGATTGGTTAAACGCGACCGCTCACCGTAACGTTTTTTTCAGCTGCGATTTCAGCAACTGTCTGCTGATGGGTCTCGATTTAACTGGTAGCCAATTAAAACAAACCACGTTTACTGCCTGCAAAGCGACCTACATCAATGTCAGCGAAACGCTGCTTGATCATGTGACCTTTGCCGATTGTCAGCTGATCGATTCTGCCTTCCAAGCTATCAAGGTTAAGGGGGCTCTGACTTTCAGCCAGTGTGACCTCACTGGGATTGATTTCACGGACTCACCGCTCAAGCAAGTCGACATCTCAACATCCTATTTTGAGACGCTCCACCTTTCGCTCGAGCGCATTATGGGCCTAACCATTAGTCCGTTGCAAGCAACTCAACTCATCACCCTGTTAGGGGTTAAAATTAGTGACTAATTTAAAGGAGTTTTACTGTGTCGAATTCTAATACGCAAAAAACAATCTGGTTCTCCATCCTACTGGGAACCCTCAGTGCGACCGGACCACTCGCAATTGATTTATACCTCCCTGCCTTACCACAAATGACAGCGCAGCTACATACAACGACTTCACTAGCCCAGTTAAGCATCACTAGCTGCTTGATTGGGCTGGCAATCGGACAAATCATCATTGGTGGTATTAGTGACCACATCGGTCGTAAAAAACCACTTATTATGGGCTTTTTCCTCTTCGGAATTGCCTCAATTCTGATTTCCTTCACGTCATCCATCACTTTACTCATTGCCTTACGATTTATCCAAGGTATCTGCGGTGCCAGTGGCCAGATTCTAGCCCGCGCAGTGGCGCGCGACCTCTTTTCTGGTCATAAATTAACCAAGTTTTATGCCATGCTTAATTCCATTAACGGCGTTTTCCCAATCATTTCACCCATTATCGGGGGCTTCATGATTCATTTTGTTCCGTGGCAGGGCGTTTTCGTCCTGTTAGGACTCATCGGCTTCGTATTAGCCGGACTCATCGTGGTGGGCTTACCAGAAACCTTGCCCACTGAGGAACGCGCAACTGCAACTTTTGGCATTCCATTACATCAATTGGTTCGGTATTCAAAGTGCCCCATTTCCTCTCTTGGACACTCGTAACCGGCCTCATCTACGGCGCCCTTTTCAGCTACATTTCGGCCTCGGCCTTTATTTTTGAAAAAACGTTCCACTTGAGTCCACAAGTTTTCAGCTTGTTTTACGCACTAAATGGCCTGGGCATGATTCTTGGTAACAATATCCCCGGCCGGCTCATTAACCGTTATTCTGAGCGTTTCCAGGTTAAAATTGCCTTAATCATTACGATTTTAGCCAGTGGCGCCCTCTGGCTAAGTTCACTTTGCAACGCCGGTTTATGGGTGGTCGTCGCACTCATTCTCGTTTTCGTCATTATGAACGGTGTCCTGCTCACCTTATCGACCGCCATTATCATGAACTTATCTGACAAAAATGCCGGCAGCGCGTCTGCCATGGTCGGCCTCTCCCAAAACGCCTTCGGGAGCGTGGCTTCTCCCCTCGTTGGTGCCTTGGGAACCGGTTATGCACCGATGGCTGGCATAATTTTCATCACGAATCTAATGGCTCTGGGCTTAATGGGGCGTAAAAAAGCTTAGCCCCATTTGGCGCTAAGTTACGATTGCGTTACAATAGTTTTATTCATTTTAGAAATGCGATTTATAAAACATTCATCCCACTTAACGGTGGGATTCTTCATTTCATAGGAAGTTTTAACGATACGGAGGCCGGTTTAATTTGACCAATTTAGGGAAAAATACCAAACAACACATTCAGTCTAAGGGGAGACTGAATCTATTAGCATTTATTTTGCCATTTTTAATTATTTGTCTCGTGTTTGCAGCAAAACGCGTTACCCCATTCGGTAGCAACAATTTACTCTTCAGCGATATTGGCGCGCAGTACCTGCCGTTTTTGTCAGCATTTCGCCACGCGATTCTGACCCACAATTTTCATCTATTCTCGTTTCAGATCGCGCTCGGCGATAACATCACACCGCTCCTCGGCTACTATCTTCTGAGTCCGTTCAATTTGATTGTTCTGCTATTTCCAAAGGCCATGCTACCGACGGCGATGAGCGTCATTATTATTTTAAAAATTGCCAGCATCGGCTTAGCCATGAGCATCTTTTTACGGCGGGTTTACCACACCATCGATTACACGATTGTGTGGTTCTCGACGGCATTCAGTTTATGCGGCTTCGTTGCCATGAATTTTTTCACGCTGATGTGGCTAGACGCTTTAATTCTGCTACCACTAGTGGCATTGGGTATTCACCGTCTCTACAACGTTCACAAGTTTGACCTTTACATTGTCACGCTATTATTGAGTATTATCACGAACTACTACTTAGGCTACATGACCTGCCTATTTTCGGTTCTTTACTTCTTCTATTTGATTTTCAAAAATTCGGAAGCTAAGTTACTGCCCACTTTAAAAACGGCAGCCATTAAAATTCGCGACTTCTTTTTCGCCTCCATTATCACTGGTGGCTTAAGTGCGATTTTGCTCGTACCAACATTTCAAGCCATGCTCACTACTGGTAAAGGCGCCTTCAAACTGAGCAGCTTTCTACCTTTGCCGACTTTTGGCTTTGGTGCTTTCACACAATTCGAAGTGGCAAGTGGCAACTATCTCGATCGGATTTTTCACTATCCCAGCCTCTACGTTGGCCTGTTAATGCTGCTTTTGCTCGTCACGTATTACTACACGGAAGAGATCCCGCAACACTACAAAAATATGTCGGTCTGGCTACTCGGAATTTTATTTCTGGGTATGTGGCTCAGGTCTTTCAATACCGTTTGGCACATGATGCAGCAACCCGCTGGATTTCCATTCCGAAACGTCTACTTTTTCTCCTTCGTCTGCATCATTTTGGCGTTTGAAGCCTGGCAAACTCATCCGGGAAAAGTCCTTAACGACCTGCAAAAACTGGCGGTAATTGCCACAACAATCGGCCTACTGCTACTTGGCCGCCTGGGCTTCTTCCTGGACGCCGCGTTAGTCGGTCACAAGTACGAAGCCTTCATCAAGGGACTCATCCCACCCTTTGAATTTTTCGCCATTTCCTGTTTGATTGTCTTACTGGAAGCCATCTTCCTCTTTGCTAAACGCCAGACCATCTTCTCGCTAGGTGTCATCAGCTTGATTTTGATTGCGGAGCTCAGCGGGAACTTTTTCAAGGCAATGTATGGCATCCCCTTTGGTAGTCAGCCCCGGTTTAGTCGCGATTTAAAAATTGAACAACGTCAAATCGACCGGATTACACAAACTGATCATTCTTTTTACCGCATCGACAATCACAGCACCATCATCGCAGATTCTGTAGGGAGTCGCTACAACAGCTATAATGACTCTTTGTTGTTCAATTACAACGATCTCACCTCATACAGTTCAACTTTGGACAATCAAACGCGCGTCATGCTACGAGATCTTGGCTTATTTAGTAAAAATGAGCGGCGTATTTCCTCTCAGGGAATTTCTCCGCTAGTCGAAACGTTGGCCGCAACTAAGTACACTAACCATCCTCATCGCAATCAACCTAGCCTGAAATCAAGCTACGTTGGCATTGGTTTTGCGATTCCAAAAGCAGCGGCTGAATTCAAGTTGTCGCCATTTGATATTGAGTACAACCAACAAACCTTACTGAATCTAATGGGGGCGCCGACTAATACGATTCATCCAGTTTCTGAATTAACTCATGACGTCGATCCTGATTCTCAGTTTCCCAAACTGGTTCACCACACGCTCAAATTTAAGGCCCCCGCTACTGGTCGCCTATATGGTTCTGGCAACCGCATCATCTATGAAAGTTTTAAAGTAAATGGTATCTCACGACGGCCACGGTTCCAATTTGAACACGAACGCTTCTTGATTAATTTGGGGACGCATAAACGCGGGGATTCGATTTCCGTCGATTTTCTGGCTGAACCCACGTTGTCCAACCAAGGATCCGATTTCTTTGCTTACGACGCTACACACTATCATCAATTTATCAAAACACTCAAAGCGCATAAATTCCGACTAGATCCGGATTCAACGGCGACCCGTTTGCACGGTACAGTAACCGGATCACGGAAAAACCGATTACTGTTCATGTCCGTTCCAAATCAAACCGGATGGTCGGCCCAAGTAAATGACCGATCCGTCCCCATTCGCGCCGTTGCGGATCACTTTATGGGAATTCCTTTGAAGCCCGGTAAAAATCACGTTAACTTAACTTATCACGTTCCCGGCTTTTTTGCCGGTGAACTCATTTCTGCGGTTTCGTTCGGACTACTTGTTCTTTTTGGCTGGCGAATGCGTCACTTCCGCAAAACAAAATAAAAAAACTGCCGTATCACTCACCTAAGAGTGGTACGGCAGTTTTTAGATTAACTTGGAATCTTAGCAATTCGACCTTGTTCAATATAAACCGTCAAAATTGCGATATCGGCTGGGTTAACTCCGCTGATCCGGGTTGCTTGCGCAATCGTTTCAGGCCGAATTTTATTTAACTTTTGGTGTGCTTCGGTAGCTAAACCGTCGATGGCATCGTAATCGATGCGTTCTGGAATCTTCTTATCTTCCATCTTCTTCATCCGCGCCACGTTGGCTTCCGCCTTCTTAATGTAGCCATCGTATTTGATACGAACTTCAACTTGCTCGATAACCCGACGATCAAGTGGTTCCTCGGTCGCTGGAATAAACCGTAGCAAGTCATTGTATGAAACAAGTGGACGACGTAAGAAGTCCGCAGCTAAAACGCCATCTTGAAGTGGCTTTTCATTATGAGAAACGACAAATTCGTTGACCTCATCTGAAGGCTTGATTCGGATTTGGTTCAAACGGGCAATTTCAGCTTCAACAGCATCCCGCTTTGCATGGAATCTTGCGAGGCGCTCGTCTGAAATTAAGCCGAGTTCGTAACCCTTTTCCGTCAAACGCATATCGGCGTTATCGTGGCGAAGAATCAAACGGTATTCTGCTCGACTCGTTAGCAACCGGTAAGGCTCGTTAGTTCCCTTGGTTACCAAATCATCAATCATGACACCGATGTAACCCTCTGAGCGCTTGATTGTGAATTGACCCTTGTCGAGGGCACGGAGACCCGCGTTAATTCCCGCAATTAGCCCTTGACCAGCAGCTTCTTCGTAACCAGAAGTTCCGTTTGTTTGACCAGCCGTGTAAAGGTTCTTGATGGTCTTTGTTTCGAGCGTTGGTTTCAATTGGTAAGGTGACACGACGTCGTATTCGATGGCGTATCCTGGACGCATCATTTCGGCTGATTCAAGTCCCTTGATTGAGTGCAAAATTTGTTGTTGCACTTCTTCAGGCATTGAAGTTGAAAGACCTTGAACGTAACATTCCTTAGTATTACGGCCTTCAGGTTCCAAGAAGAGTTGATGGCGTTTCTTATCTGCGAAACGCACAATCTTATCTTCGATAGAAGGACAATAACGTGGGCCCACACCTTCAATCACACCAGAAAACATTGGCGCGCGGTCGAGGTTTTCACGAATAATCTCATGTGTCTTTTCGTTAGTGTAAGTTAACCAACAAGACAATTGGTTCTTCAAAGCCAAGTAGTCTTCGTCAGGCGTTTCAAAACTAAAGTGGTTAGGCTCAACGTCACCAGGTTGCTCCTCAGTTTCGTCATACTTGATGGTGGTTCCATCAACTCGAGGTGGGGTACCCGTCTTAAAACGTTCGAGGTGAAGCCCCATCTTCTCAAGGTTAGCTGTTAGCTTCATTGCTGGACGTGAGTTGTTAGGACCGGATGAATACATTAATTCACCGATGATAATCTTACCTCGGGCAGCCGTTCCGGCACAAACCACAACGGCCTTTGCGCGGTAAGTGGCACCAGTATCAGTCACAACACCGCGACACTCGCCATCTTCCACAATGAGGTCGTCCACGACACCCTGACGAAGGGTTAAATTAGGTTCATTTTCGATAGTGTTCTTCATTTCAGCATGGTAAGCGTGCTTGTCAGCTTGGGCACGCAAAGCGCGGACAGCTGGTCCCTTACCAGTGTTTAACATTCTCATTTGAACGTAGGTCTTGTCTATGTTCCGACCCATTTCGCCACCAAGGGCGTCAATTTCCCGAACAACGATTCCCTTCGCAGGTCCACCAACGGATGGGTTACATGGCATAAAGGCCACCATGTCCAAATTGATGGTCATGAGTAGCGTCTTGTTTCCCATTCGGGCGGCTGCAAGTGCGGCTTCGGATCCAGCGTGACCTGCACCAACGACGATAACGTCGTATTCGTCGCCATTATAAGCTCTTACTTCAGTCATTCCCTCTAACTCCTTTTGTATTGTTTCACGTGAAACATCTCTTTTTATTTTCCGACACAGAACTGGCTAAATAATTGATCTAGCAGCTCATCTTGATAACTATCCCCGGTGATTTCACCTAGGTAGCTCCAACAACGGGTCATATCGATTTGCACGAGGTCTACTGGCATTCCAGCTTCGATACCGTGCAAAACATCATCCAACGCATTTTCAGCCTGCTTAAGGAGGCCAATATGCCGGGCGTTTGTGACCATCACGTTGTTTTGATTACTTTCGATTCCCTCGTTGAAGAACATGTCGGCAATCCGTTCTTCTAACTGATCTAGTCCTGAGTTAGTTAAAACGGAAGTCCCGATAATATCCTCGGGTTGCGCCCACTCAGCAAGATCTTCGTCAGAAACCTGACGAGGTAAGTCGGTTTTATTTAAGATAACCAAGCGCTTCTTGTCGGCCGTTAACCGCAAGAGCTCTTTATCTTCTTCAATTAATGGCTCACTAGCATTAATCACAACCATAATTAAATCCGCCGTATTAATGGCTTGTCGAGAACGCTCTACCCCGATTTTTTCCACTTTATCATCCGTATCGCGAATTCCGGCTGTATCCACCAGTTTCAATGGAACACCACGAACATTAACGAATTCTTCGATCACGTCACGCGTCGTCCCAGCGACGTCCGTTACAATGGCTTTATCTTCATGAAGCAAATGGTTTAGTAAACTGGATTTTCCCACATTTGGCCGACCGACAATTGCCGTTGCCAAGCCATCACGGAGTACTTTACCTTGTTTTGCTGTTTTTAATAATTGGTCGATTGACTGACGAACCTCGGTTGCCTTTTCCTTTAATAGGTTGGTCGTTAAGGTTTCGACATCATCGTACTCTGGATAATCGATGTTAACTTCAACTTGTGCTAACACCTCAAGAATATCTTGTCGTAAGTTTTTAATGAGTCGTGACAGTGACCCATCAAGTTGGTTAAGGGCAACTTTCATGGAACGATCCGTCTTTGCTCGAATCAAATCCATGACCGCCTCGGCCTGTGACAGGTCCAGACGGCCGTTTAAGAAGGCCCGCTTGGTGAATTCCCCTGGCTCAGCCATTCGAGCACCCTGGCTCAAAATAAGCTGTAAAATCTCATTAGTCGCCACGAGGCCACCATGACAGTTCACCTCAACGACATCCTCTTTTGTATATGTTTTAGGCGCCCGCATTACGGAAACCATGACCTCATCCACAACACTTTTCGTTTCGACGTCTAAGATATGACCATAGTTAATCGTGTGACTGTCGACTTGATCTAAATTTTTGCCTTTATATAAGTGATTAACGATACCAATTGCGTCTTCGCCACTCACCCGAATGATGGAAATTCCACCCTCTCCAGGCGGCGTTGCAATTGCCGCAATAGTATCGAATTCTGTTGTTGCTGACATGTTTTGTCCTCCTAATTGCTCATGACCGCACAAAAAAAGTGCCCACTCCATGCCACCTAATAGCATGGATAAAGCACTTTGACTACTTTATCTATTTAAGATAAGAATGATTGCTTCTAATATAAAATGGATTGCCCGCTTTGTCAATCAAATTTGGGCGGATTCAGATTACAATTTCGGTGCGATTACGACTGCTCGTCTTGGTTCCTTACCAGCAGAATAGGTAATCACGTGGTGGTTCTGGCCTAGTGTTGAGTGGATTTGCTTCCGTTCAAACGCAGGCATTGGATCCAAATAGACGGGTTTCCCACTCGCCACAACTTCACGAGCCATGTTGTCGGCCAAACGAGTTAGCGTTTCTGCCCGACGCTCACGATAACCGGAAACATCTAATTCAACCTCAAGATGCGCTGCCCCTTTATGGTTCAAATAAATTTGTGCAAGACTTTGCAAAGCGTTGATGGTTCGACCGTGCTTACCAATCAAAAGTCCTTCATCTTCCGTTGTGTAACGAATGGTGACCTGTCGAGAAACCAATTCCGTATCCGAGGTTGCGTCAACGCCTAATTGTTCAATAACGTCGGCCAAATAATCCTCAAGCTCGGCAACGGCCTGTTCGTTGGACTTAGATCTCGTATGTTTACTGCTGGGTGTCGCTTTCTCTTGGCTCACGGTCTTAGGTTCATTTGATGCCTTTTTTACCGTGTTTGATTTTTCGGTGCTTTTTGCCACTTTGGTGATGTTAACCTCCGCAAGCCGCTTTCCAATTCCCAGAAAGCCGCGTCGGGGTTGAACTTCAACCGAAATTTGGGCATGGTCTCGATTCAGCTGCAGTGTTGAAAGGCCTGCCTCAATTGCTGCCTCAACTGTTGCACCTTTAAAAATCGTCATGACTATTTCCTCCTATGATAACTTGTAACACTTCCGTTCAATAATCCAGATTAGATTTTATCACACAATCCGTTGAAATAAAGGACTTTATGATGAGAAGTCAAAAAAATCCCCAATCAAAAATTGATTGAGGACTCGAAATAATCAGTGTTAATTATTTGCGGCGGCTCTTTTTGGCTCGTTGAATGGCCTTTTTCTTAGCCCGTTCACGATTCTGCTGCTCGCGTTGCTTCGTTTCCCGTTCACGCTGAATCTTCCATGGGTTTTGAATCAACATTGTTTGTCCCGCTTGGAACGCATTGGTGATTACCCAGTAAAGGGACAGTGCGGCTGGCACGTTTAACGCAGTGAAGAAGATAATGATTGGCATCCCGATGGTCATCATCGTGGTCATACTGTTGCCTTCTGGTTGTGACTTCATCGATAACCAAGAACTGATGAAGGTAAAGACGGCAGCTAAGATAGGAAGCACGAAATATGGATCCTTATCCCCTAGCTTGAGCCAGAGGAAGCCCCCTGTTCTCAAAGCTTCTGTCCGCCAGATGGCCTGGTACAGCGCCCAGATGATTGGTAATTGCACAATCAATGGTAAACAACCGGCTACCGGATTAACGCCAGCCTCAGAATATAACTTCTGTTGTTCTTCACGCAGTTTTTGCATGGTTTCCGTGTCGCGAGAAGAATACTTCTTTTGGAGCGCCTTAAGCTGAGGTTGAATTTCTTGAGTACGACGCATACTGCGCGTTTGGAAAATCATCAATGGTAAAATGACAATCCGCACCAAGATCGTAAAGACGATAATTCCCATCCCATAACTGCCACCAAAAAGGTTAGACAGCCAGATAATGGCACGCGAGAAGTTTAAGACGATTAAGCCATCCCAAATTCCCGTACTATTATTTGTAATCGGCTTGTTACTACAAGCGGTTAAGATGAGGACTAATCCAACGAGCGCCAAGCTCAATAAGATACGTCTGTATTTTTTCACTATTTTTCCTCACTATAATCAGAGTCAAGTAATTTTGCTAACTTCAATACGTGGATCAAGTGATGTTTCGTTTCTTCCATTGATAACTGGTCAGCCCGTGGACGAGCAATAACTAGAAAATCAACGTCTTGCTTCAAATACGGCTTTAACTCCAGCAATGATTGCCGGATTCTTCTCTTGACCCAGTTACGATGAACCGCGTTACCAACTTTCTTACCAACGGAAATCCCAACCCGAAAATGCGGTTGGTCTTTTTTCTCCATTGCATAGATGACAAATTGACGATTTGCCACCGACTGACGGGTTTCAAAAACTTCTTGAAATTCCGTTTCTTTTTTAATGCGGTATGATTTTCGCATGATACATCTCCAGAATGTGTCGAATCCGTACTAACTGACAACAAAAATAGTCGCGACCAAATTCAGCGAAAAAGAAAAGACCACTGAACGGTCAGTGGCCTTATGCAGATAATACTTTTCTGCCTTTTTGGCGTCTACGAGCTAATACGTTACGACCGTTGCTTGTACTCATACGCTTACGGAAGCCGTGTACACGTTGACGGTGACGTTTCTTTGGTTGGTATGTTCTCTTCATAAGGACACCTCCTACTTAATCGCTATTTTAAAAGCTGAATTATTTACATCATAGATTTTCCTAAATGCATTTCCTGAATATAATATCACACTAATTAGGAACTTCAAAGGAGAATTTTCAATTTTGTGAGCTTTCTGTGTTTTTTAAATTTTGTTTCATACACAGAGCCTGTGGATAACTTGTGGATAGCATTTATTTTATCCACCGGATTCCCACAAATTTATCCCCCAATTCACAGGCACTGAATCATTCTATAAACTACCCTGTTGAAACTGTTAATAACTTGTGAAACACTTGATTATATAGCATATTTTGTCCACAAGTATCTGTGGACAAGTCGATTTTTTTTGAAAATCACCAGAGTTATTCACACCCCTGTGGAAAAGTTTTTGACACCCTGTGAAACATTTATGAACAGGTTCGTTTGCCTGTGGAAAACTCATTTTTTTCATGCTAAACTGAATCTACAATTTCACATAAAGGAGGAATAACTTTGCTTGATCTTCAGTCAACTTGGGATGCAATCGCTGAAAGTTTCCGTGAAATTTCAACGCCAGTGACTTATTCAACCTGGATAGCGAGCGCAGAACCCATATCTTTAATTAATCGGCAACTTACGATCAAGCTTCCATCAGCACTACATAGAGATTATTGGGAAAATAACCTTACGCAGGAGCTCGTGGCTTTTGCGTACCAAGCCACCCATGAGGATATTCAACCGGACTTCATCATTGATTCGGATCTGACGGAAGAAAAAAAATCTACCACAGAGACGACTTCTGATGGACCAGGACTCATTCCTACTTTTATGAAGGAAACGAAGTTAAATCCGAAGTATACATTTGATACTTTTGTTATTGGAAAAGGTAATCAAATGGCTCATGCTGCGGCGTTAGTCGTTTCGGAAGAGCCCGGCAAAATGTACAATCCGCTGTTCTTTTATGGTGGTGTTGGCTTGGGTAAGACCCACTTGATGCACGCGATTGGAAACAAGATGATGGCGGACAAACCTGGTACCCGTGTTAAATATGTGACGAGTGAGGCCTTTACCAATGACTTCATTAACGCAATTCAAACTCGGACACAGGAACAATTTCGTCAGGAATACCGTAACGCCGACCTTTTGCTGGTCGATGACATTCAGTTCTTTGCTGATAAGGAAGGAACTCAAGAAGAATTCTTCCATACTTTCAACTCATTATATGATGATGGCAAACAAATCGTTTTGACATCCGACCGGTTACCACGCGAAATCCCCAAGCTGCAAGACCGCTTAGTTTCAAGGTTTGCCTGGGGGTTATCTGTGGATATCACCCCACCTGATTTGGAGACGCGGATTGCCATTCTTCGTAACAAAGCGAATGCGGATCAAATCGACATCCCCGATGACACTTTGAGTTACATCGCGGGCCAAATTGATTCCAACGTTCGTGAGCTCGAAGGTGCGCTATCCCGTGTTCACGCTTATGCCAAGCTAAAGAACACGCCAATTTCCACTGATTTAGTCGCCAAATCGTTGCAAAGCCTGAACCTTGGCAATGCACATACGGAGATTACAATCTTGGCCATCCAAAACACTGTGGCCAACTACTACCACGTCTCATTGGCTGACCTTAAGGGTAAAAAGCGGATGAAATCAATCGTTATGCCACGGCAGATTGCCATGTACTTGGCGCGCGAGTTGACTGATAGCTCACTACCTAAGATTGGAAATGAGTTTGGTGGCAAGGATCATACGACCGTTATTCATGCTTACGAAAAGATTACTGAGTCGCTTAAGCACGACGACAATCTTAAGAGCGAGCTCGATGACATCAAAAATGAACTAAAAAGATAATCTTTAAGAGTAGTTACTTATCCTAAAATTAAAATTATGGGATTAAGGACTGCTTTTTTTATGGTTTTTAAGCTATCATGGGTTTAGTAACTTTTACCTGTCAATTTGTCCACTGTGGATAAAAAAGGAAAACTCCCGAAGTTATCCACAAGTTACGCACAGGCAATGTTTCTTAGTAGGCTAATGTTCGTCATAGTTATCCACAGTATCAACTGCCCTACTACGACTTCTATCTTTTATTAATTAATATAATTACAACTAAGGAGTGACACACCCATTATGAAATTCTCAATTCGGCGTTCCGTTTTTATTAAGGAACTCAACAATGTTCAACGAGCAATCTCATCAAAAACCACAATTCCAATTTTGACGGGATTAAAACTAGTTGCGTCAGATGAAGGTTTGACCCTTACTGGTTCTAATGCAGATATTTCAATTGAAACGGTTATTTCAGCTAGTGATGAAGACAATGGTTTAGCCATTGCTAGTACAGGTGCCATTGTGTTACCTGCCCGTTTCTTTAGTGAAATCATCAAGCGTTTACCTGAAGATACGTTTGAACTTAACGTTACGGAAGGTTTCCAAACTGAAATCACTTCTGGTTCAGCTGCCTTTAACGTGAATGGCTTGGATGCCAATAACTATCCACATCTACCTGAAATTGATACAACTGATGCGATTAAATTAGATGGTGCTGTTTTCAAAGAACTCATTAGTCAAACAGTTATTGCAGTTTCTAATCAAGAAAGTCGCCCAATCTTAACAGGGGTTCACTTCGAGTTGGACGCTGATCAATTTTTGGCAGTTGCAACGGATAGTCACCGATTGAGCCAACGCAAGGTCAACTTACCAACTGGTTCTTCAACTAAGCACAACGTCATCATCCCCGGAAAGAGTTTAATTGAGCTTTCGCGAATGATCGGTGACGAATATGATCAAGTTGAAATGCGTTTATCCGAAAACCAAGCCCTTTTCATTCTGGGCGAAACGTCCTTCTACACTCGTTTGCTTGAAGGTACTTATCCTGACACTTCACGTCTGATTCCAAGCGAAGCCGAAACGACAGTTGAATTTGAGGCCCCGGCCTTACTTGCTTCAATCGAGCGGGCTTCATTGCTATCACATGAATCACGGAATAATGTCATTAAGCTCATCATTAAGCCAACCGAACAGACTGTGACCATCTTCGGTAACTCACCAGATGTTGGTAAAGTTGAGGAAGATTTGAAACCTAACGCTGTGACAGGTTCCGAATTAGAAATTTCATTTAACCCGGATTACATGAAGGATGCCCTTCACTCATTCGGTCAATCGACAATCAAAATTTCATTTACCTCTGCGTTGCGTCCATTTACGTTGGTACCAACTGAGGATCAAGAGAACTTTATTCAACTAATTACACCAGTGCGGACATTCTAGTTCGTCTTAATAGCACAAAATGCCACCTCGCATTCATTGCGGAGTGGCATTTTTTTGTCTGATGGAGTCAAATAGTGAAATTTCTCAGCCGAATTGTGGAAAAATGGTTGATTTGAATTTTAACGGGCTTATTTTTCGCTCTCAGGAATTTTAACCCCCTCACGCTTTTTCGTCTTAAAATCGATAAAATTGCGCAGAACGCGTCACATGCTTTCGTAATCTGTACTTTTAAGCCCAAAAAGCGTATAATATTCTTATGTATAAAGGTGGGTGAAGAGATGAATAAAGACGTCACCATTGACACTCCCTACATCACATTAGGGCAATTGCTTAAGGAAGAAGCTGTCGTTGGCACGGGTGGTCAAGCAAAATGGTATTTGCGCGAGCACACGGTTTCGGTTAATTCAGAGCCAGACGATCGGCGTGGCAGAAAGCTATATGATGGAGATACCGTTCAAGTACCTGAAGTAGGTACGTTTACGATACGCTCAAAGTAGGGTGAAACATGTATTTAAGAGACATGAGTCTACGTCATTTTCGAAACTATGAATCGGTAGATATGACCTTCAAAAACGGCATTAACATTTTGTTGGGTAAAAACGCCCAAGGGAAGACGAGCCTGTTGGAGGCCATTTATGTGTTGGCTTTAGCACGTAGTCACCGAACGAGTAGTGATCGAGATTTAATTAATTGGGATGCGACGGCTGCACAAGTTTTGGGATGCGTCCAAAAGCAATCGACTTCAGTACCACTGGAGTTGGATTTGGGCAAGACCGGTAAGCGTGCGAAGGTGAACCATTTGGAACAAGCTAAGTTGTCCCAGTATATTGGTCAGCTGAATGTTATCTTGTTTGCGCCTGAAGACCTTTCCTTGGTCAAAGGCTCACCACAAGTGCGACGCCGGTTTATTGATATGGAATTCGGTCAAATGAATTCTCGCTATCTTTACAACTTGTCGCAGTATCGCACGATTTTAAAGCAGCGAAATCGTTATTTGAAAGAATTGCGGAATCATAAGCAGTCGGATTTAGTCCTCTTAGATGTCTTATCCGACCAATTAGCAGCCTTTGGCGCGGAGATTATCTTCGAACGCTTGAAATTGCTTAAGGAGCTCGAACACTGGGCAGCCGCGGTTCACAAGGAGATTTCACAAGGTAAAGAACGCTTGACGTTTAAGTATGTTAATCCGCTTGAACCGGAGCAGTTGGCTTCAACTGATTCGATTTATGAGGGATTAAAAGCATTATTTGAACAAAAACGAGAAAAAGAACTCTTCCAGCGCACAACTCTATTTGGACCGCATCGAGACGACTTGCAGTTTTTCGTAAACGACAAGAACGTCTCGACTTTTGGCTCACAGGGACAACAACGGACGGCGGCTCTTAGCGTAAAGCTGGCGGAAATTAACCTGATGAAGGAAGAGACCGGTGAATACCCGGTATTGTTACTGGATGACGTACTTTCAGAGCTTGATGATAGTCGTCAAACACACTTGTTGACGGCGATTCAAGACAAAGTTCAAACGTTTCTGACCACCACGAGCTTAAGCGGGGTCGCCAGACAACTCATTCACGATCCTAAAGTCTTCCACATTGAAAATGGAAAACTATTGGAATAATCCTAAGATAACGCCGTTTTGATTAAGGGGGATGCACTTTTGGCAGACGAAAAAGAAACAAAAAAAGAGCGCGCAAGAGAATATGACGCCAGTCAGATTCAAGTTCTTGAAGGCCTAGAAGCTGTTCGTAAGCGACCAGGTATGTATATTGGATCAACGAGTTCACAAGGACTTCACCACCTCGTTTGGGAAATTATCGATAACGGGATTGATGAAGCTTTAGCTGGATTCGCAAACGAAATTCATGTGACTGTTGAAAAGGATAACAGTATTACTGTTGTCGATAACGGTCGTGGAATTCCAACCGGGATTCAAGAGAAGACAGGAAAATCCGCTTTGGAAACTGTCTTCACCATCTTGCATGCCGGTGGTAAGTTTGGCGGCGGCGGTTACAAGGTTTCTGGTGGGTTGCATGGTGTTGGTGCTTCCGTTGTTAACGCCTTATCAACAGAATTGGATGCCCAAGTTGTTCGAGATGGCAAACGCTACTACATCGATTTTGAGCGTGGTCACGTTAAAACCCCAATGAAGTTAATTGATGAAAATGTACCAGAAAATATTCACGGAACAACGGTTCACTTTGTGCCAGATCCAGATATTTTCCGCGAAACAACAACTTATGACATTAAGACGCTGACAACTCGGATCCGAGAACTTGCCTTTTTGAACAAGGGCCTGAAGATTTCGATTCGGGATGAACGTCCTGAAAAGCCAACCGAAGAGGATTTCCTCTACGAAGGTGGTTTGAAGCATTACGTTGAATATTTGAACCAAAATAAGACCACCTTATTCCCGGATCCAGTTTACGTTGAAGGTGTGGAAAAGGGCATCACGGTTGAAGTAGCGCTACAATACACGGATGATTATCATTCCAACCTATTGACGTTTACCAACAACATTCACACCTATGAAGGTGGAACGCATGAAGAAGGGTTCAAGCGGGCTTTAACGCGAATCATTAACGATTACGCTCGTAAGAATAACCTTTTGAAGGATAACGAAGATAATTTAACGGGTGAAGATGTGCGTGAAGGGATGACAGCTGTCCTTTCCATCAAGCATCCGGATCCTCAATTTGAAGGTCAAACTAAAACCAAACTAGGAAACTCCGATGCAAGAACCGTGACGGATCACTTATTTAGTGAGTACTTCATGGACTTCTTGATGGAAAATCCTGACGTTGCGAAAACCATCGTTGAAAAGGGAACTTTAGCCTCAAAGGCTCGGGTTGCTGCTAAACGGGCTCGTGAAGTAACGCGTAAGAAGAGTGGTCTAGAAATTAGTAATTTGCCTGGTAAGTTAGCTGATAACACCAGTAAAGATCCTGCTATTTCAGAACTCTTCATCGTCGAGGGTGATTCTGCCGGTGGTTCAGCTAAGCAGGGGCGTTCTCGTTTAACGCAAGCCATTTTGCCAATTCGAGGTAAAATCTTGAATGTTGAAAAGGCCAGCATGGACCGGATTTTGGCCAACGAAGAAATTCGTTCGCTATTTACGGCGATGGGAACTGGATTCGGTGATGAATTCGATGTATCCAAGGCCAACTATCACAAATTGATTATTATGACCGATGCCGATGTCGATGGTGCGCATATCAGAACGTTATTATTAACGCTGATGTACCGCTATATGAGACCACTTGTTGAGGCAGGCTACGTTTATATCGCACAGCCACCTCTGTATCGTGTCCGCCAAGGTAAGATGCAAAAGTACATCGATTCTGATGAAGAATTGCAAGAAGTTCTTGGTCAATTGCCACCTTCGCCAAAACCAGCTATTCAACGGTACAAGGGTCTTGGAGAAATGGATGCGGAACAACTTTGGGAAACGACAATGGATCCCGAAAACCGTCGTTTGCTCCGGGTAGATCCTGAAGACGCCGTTCAAGCGGATCAAGTTTTCAGTATGCTCATGGGTGACAAGGTTGAACCACGTCGAAAGTTTATCGAAGAAAACGCCCAGTTCGTTGAAAACTTGGACATTTAATTAATCAGAATTTTTGAAAAATTAGTTTTGAATTATGAATGGAGGTTAAGGATTTGGCAGATCAAGAACTACCAGGCCGAATTGAGAATGTCGACTTATCGAAGACGATGAGAACGTCATTCCTGGACTACGCGATGAGTGTTATCGTCGCTCGGGCATTGCCAGACGTTCGTGATGGACTGAAACCAGTTCACCGGCGTATTTTGTATGATATGAATGAGTTGGGTGTGACGCCCGACAAGCCTTACAAGAAGTCTGCCAGAGTTGTTGGTGACGTTTTAGGTAAGTATCACCCTCATGGTGACACGGCCGTTTACGAATCAATGGTTCGAATGGCCCAAGATTTCAGTTATCGTCACATGTTAGTCGATGGGCACGGAAACTTTGGTTCCGTCGATGGTGATGGTGCTGCGGCCATGCGTTATACCGAAGCCCGTTTAAGTAAAATCGCCATGGAAATGTTGCGGGATATCAACAAAGATACGATTGATTTCCAAGACAACTACGATGGCACTGAACGAGAACCCGTTGTGTTACCAGCGCGATTCCCTAACTTGCTTGTTAACGGGGCTTCTGGAATTGCTGTCGGAATGGCAACCAACATTCCACCGCACAACTTATCTGAAGTTATCAGTGCGTTGCACATTTTGATGAACAATCCAGATGCCACAACGGCTGATTTGATGGAGGCCTTACCTGGTCCCGATTTCCCAACTGGTGGGGTTGTCATGGGTAAGTCTGGTATCAGACGTGCTTATGAAACTGGTAAGGGCTCAATCATTGTTCGCGCCAAAGTGGACATTGAAGAGCAAAAGAATGGTAAGCAACGGATTGTTGCGACCGAAATTCCTTACATGGTCAACAAGGCCAAGTTGATTGAACGGATTGCTGAATTAGCCCGTGAAAAGCGGATTGAAGGCATCACGGATATCAACGATGAGTCTGACCGTGAAGGTATGCGGATTGTCATTGACGTTCGTCGTGACGCTAGCGCAGAAGTCATCCTGAACAATTTGTACAAGATGACCATGATGCAAACGTCATTCAGCTTCAACATGCTTGCCATCGTTAAGGGTGCGCCAAAGATCCTGAGTTTGAAGGAAATCCTAGTCGATTACCTCGAACACCAAGTTGAAGTTATTCAACGTCGGACTGCTTTTGAACTGAAAAAGGCAGAAGCTCGGGCACACATCCTTGAAGGATTGCAAATTGCGCTTGATCACATTGATGCTATTATCAGCATCATTCGTAATTCCCAAACTGGGGAAGTTGCGAAGGACCGGTTGATGAACGAATACAAACTCAGCGACAAGCAAGCGCAAGCTATCTTGGATATGCGTTTGGTTCGTTTGACCGGTTTGGAACGTGACAAGGTTGAAAATGAATACAATGCCTTACTGAAATCAATTGCGGAATACAAAGAAATCTTGGCAAGTCGTGATCGGGTTAACGAAATCATTTACCAAGAACTCTTGGATATCCAATCTAAGTTTGGCGACGCTCGTCGAACTGAATTGATGGTTGGTGAAGTGCTCAGTCTTGAAGACGAGGACCTCATTGCTGAAGAAGACGTAATCGTTTCGGTTACTCACAACGGTTACATTAAGCGATTGCCAACGTCAGAATTTAAGGCCCAAAACCGTGGTGGCCGAGGCGTTCAAGGAATGGGCGTTCATAATGATGACTTCATTGAGCACCTTGTGTCTGCCTCAACCCATGACGTGATCTTATTCTTCACGAATGCGGGTAAGGTTTACCGGATGAAGGGTTACGAAATCCCTGAATATGGCCGTTCAGCTAAGGGAATCCCAGTGATTAACTTATTGGGAATCAACACCGGCGAACGAGTTCAGGCGGTAATTAACATTTCTGGGGATGCCGAAAGTGAACGCTTCTTGTTCTTTACGACAGTTCAAGGAACGGTTAAACGGACGCCAGTTGATGAATTCACTAACATTCGGAGCAATGGTCTGAAAGCCATTACGTTGCATGAAGACGATGAACTTATGAATGTGGCCATCATTGAGGACAAGGACAACATGATTATCGGAACTCACCAAGGTTACGCGGTCAGTTTCCGTTCGACGGATGTTCGTTCAATGGGTCGTTCCGCTGCCGGAGTTCGTGGGATTCGACTACGTGATGATGATTACGTCATCGGTGCCGATATTCTTGAACCTAACAGTAAAGTCTTCGTCATTTCTGAAAAAGGATTTGGGAAGCAAACGGCCGCTAGTGAGTACCCGATCAAGGGTCGTGGCGGTAAAGGAATCAAGACCGCTAACATTACAGCGAAGAACGGACCACTTGCTGGTTTAGCTACTGTCTCTGGTGACGAAGACATCATGCTGGTGACTGATAAGGGTGTCATGATTCGATTCGGAATCGAGAAGGTTTCTGAAACTAGGCGGGCAACGCTCGGAGTTCACTTAATTCGAATTGACGAGGACGCTAAGGTTGCTACAATGACTGCCGTGGAAAAGGAAGAAGAATCGACTGACCAATCAAGTCAGGATGATGTAACTTCTGAATCGGTAGCCCCAGCTGATGATTCAGCAACGGATTCAGATTCAACTGAAGACTAAATATCACAAAATCAGGACAGTAAAAATTGTCCTGATTTTTTTAATGGATTTGGTAAGAAAGTGGCGTATTTAGAACTGTAGCGCAAAACAAACTCTCTTGTCGCGTCTCGTATTGCACTTTATTTTTGAACATGATATACTACTTATCTGTGAGTGCCGTCTTCTAGACGGAGACTCTCCTTGCTCATCTAAATCTAAATCGGGTGAGCCTGAAGTCCATAAGGAGGTGTATTTTTTCATGGAAACTACTAAATATGAAATTACATACATCATTCGTCCTGACCTTGACGACGCTACTAAGACTGCCTTAGTAGAACGTTTCGACAAGATCTTAACTGACAATGGTGCAAGTGTAATTGATTCAAAAGACTGGCAAAAACGTCGTTTGGCATACGAAATCGGTGGTTACAACGAAGGTGTTTACCATATCGTTAACTTAACTGCTGAAAATGCGGATGCATTAAACGAATTTGACCGTCTTTCAAAGATCAATGACAATATTCTTCGTCACATGATCGTAAAGCGTGAAGCTTAATATAGACCGATAATTTACTTTATCAATAACAACGAGAGGAGCAATCCGTTATGATCAACCGAGCAGTACTTACGGGACGCTTGACAAGAGATGTTGATTTACGTTACACACCAAGTGGTGCAGCCGTTGGAAACTTTACGTTAGCTGTTGATCGGCAATTTACCAATCAAAACAACGAACGTGAAGCGGACTTCATTAACTGTGTCATCTGGAGAAAGTCTGCAGAAAACTTCGCTAACTTCACCCATAAAGGGTCATTAGTTGGTATCGAAGGCCGTATTCAGACTCGAAACTACGAAAATCAACAAGGTCAACGAGTTTACGTGACTGAAGTTGTCGTTGAAAACTTTGCCTTGCTTGAACCACGTTCAGCTTCTGGCAATGCTGGTGGCAACAACTTCTCAGCTCCTAATGATAACAATGCTCCTCAAGGAGATACCAATCCATTTGGTGCACCTGCACAAGGTAATTCAGCACCTGCTGGCGGTTTTGGTGGAAATCAAAACCAACCAGCTGCTGATAACAGCAACCAAAATGACCCATTTGCAAATAATGGACAGTCAATTGATATCTCTGATGACGATTTACCATTCTAAGATCAATAATTGATCTTGGTTAATCAAGGAGGGAAAACACATGGCTCAACAAAGAAGAGGTGGCCGTCGTCGCCGTAAGGTTGACTTCATCGCCGCAAACCACATCGAATACATCGATTACAAAGACACTAACTTGTTAGAACGTTTCATTTCTGAACGAGGCAAGATTTTACCACGTCGTGTGACTGGTACTAGTGCAAAGAACCAACGTAAGCTTACAATCGCTATCAAGCGTGCAAGAATCATGGGCTTAATGCCTTTCGTTTCTGAAGAAGGCTAATTGTTGGCAAAGAAGGGTCAAAGCTGAAAAGCTTTGGCCTTTTTTGTCGGCTTTTTTAACTCATTCGCTTTCAAGAGGCTAACTTTTTTGAAAACCCTTAATGTGCTAAAATATAGCTACCATTGAATCGATTGAATCGTAAGAGGAGTAGCTATGAAAAAATTGTTTTCTTGGGAAAATATGCCGGAGTTTCTGCTTAACAAACGTTTGCGTGGCATCACTATTTTCATCGGTATTTTATCATTGATTGGTATCTGGTTAGCTTTCGTCTATAGCTGGATTTTGGGTCTCATTGGTGTGATTGCGGTGATTATTGGTCTCTACATGACCTTTAACGCAATGAATGAGATTGGAAAAGATACCACTCGCTATATTGCCGATCTTTCTTATCGTATCAAACGGGGTGAACAAGAGGCACTGTTAGAAATACCGGTTGGGGTCATTATATTTAGTGAGTCCAACGATATCGAGTGGGTGAATCCTTACATTCAGAGATACTTCGGGGATCAGATGGTCCTTGGCGAGAAGTTGGAAGATGTTGACCCTGAATTAGCTGAACTCATCGCGGGTCAAAGTGAAGAAAGCACAATTAAAACGGTATCGTGGCACGACTATAAGATTTCACTCTTAGTTCAAAAGGAACTCAGGGTGGCTTACGTCATGGACATTACGAACTACGAGAATATTTCTCAGCTCTATAACGACGAAAAGCTGGCATTAGGACAAATTTTCTTGGATAACTACGATGAAATTACGCAGTCTATGACCGACCAAGAAATTTCGAACCTCAGAAACTACGTCACCAATGAGCTTTCTAGTTGGGCGCAGGAATTTGGGATGTACATCAAACAGCTCGATGATGATCACTTCTTCCTGCTAACTTACGCTAAGACACTTAAGCGAATTGAAGAGGACAAGTTTAAAATCCTTGACGTCATTCGCGAAAGTACCTCTAAGCAAAACTTCCCACTAACCTTGAGTATTGGGATTTCTTACGATGACTTAAACTTGAATCACTTGGCTGACCAAGCACAAAGTAATCTTGATTTGGCGCTCGGACGTGGTGGTGACCAAGTTGTTGTGAAGGCGCAAGACGAAGAAGCTCGTTTCTACGGGGGTAAGACTAACCCAATGGAGAAGCGAACTCGAGTCAGAGCTCGTATGATTTCGCAGGCTTTACAAGAGCTGATGAATGAGTCGGATCAAGTCTTTGTACAAGGTCATTTGCATCCAGATATGGATTCTGTTGGAGCCTGTTTGGGGATTCGTCGAATTGCTAAAATGAATCATAAAGACTGCTGGATCGTTTTGGATCAAGAAAACGTGCATTCAGATATCCAGCGGTTACTTGAAGTTCTCAAGGATTATCCAGAAGTTATGGCGTCTATTATCACACCAGCTGAGGCGCTTGAGAAGGCCACTAAGCAAAGTTTACTGATTATGGTAGACCATTCCAAGACGACCCTTTCAATCGCACCAGAGCTCTATAACAAGCTCGAAAATCGGGTCATGATTATCGACCATCACCGTCGAGGCGAGGCTTTCCCTGAAAATCCAATTTTGGTTTACATCGAACCCTACGCTTCCTCAACGTGTGAGTTGATCACAGAAATGTTCGAGTATCAATCACAAGAAGAAGAGCCAATAAATAAGGTTGAGGCAACCGCCATGTTGACGGGGATTTTCATTGATACCAAATCCTTCTCATTAAGAACGGGAACACGAACCTTTGATGCGGCCAGTTATTTAAGATCTGCTGGGGCTGATTCAGTTCAAATGCAGGAATTGATGAAGGAAAACGTCGACAGTTATCTTGCCCGGAACCATTTAATCGAGCTGGTTGACTTTATCGATAAGGATAAGGCAATCGTAGTCGGTGAAGATGACCAAATTTACGATTCTGTTACCGCGGCACAAGCGGCGGACGATTTGCTGAATATGTCGGGTGTGGACGCCTCGTTTGTCATCACCAAGCGCGATGACGGACAAGTTGGGGTTTCCGCTCGTAGTCTAGGCGATTACAACGTTCAACTCATCATGGAACAAATGGGTGGTGGTGGTCACCTTTCCAGTGGCGCCACTCAGATTGAAGGCAAAACGATCATGGAAGTTAAGCAAAGATTGATAGATATTTTAGCGGAAAATGATGCACCAGAGACTGAATCCGACGCCGAGTAATTTTAGGTGTCACATGGACCGATAGTGTGATACAGTTTTAAATGAGCCGACTTGTTCGGTACGCTAATTAAGAAGGAGGGGATCACTGTGAGAGTAATCTTTCTTGAAGATGTTCGCGGAAAAGGTAAACGCGGTGATATTAAAGAAGTTCCAGATGGCTATGCCCAAAACTTTTTAATTAAAAATGGTAAGGCAAAGGCCGCCACGAAATCCGCAATGAGCCAAATTGAAGGTCAAAAAAAGGCCGAAGCAAAGCATGAAGAAGAGCTTTTAGAAGAAGCAAAACAACTTAAGACAACGCTTGAAGATGATAAGACAGTTGTAGAATTGAAAGCAAAAGCGGGGACTGATGGTCGCCTGTTTGGCTCAATTCCAAGCAAACAAATTGCCCAAGCGCTTAACAGCCAATTTGGTCTCAAATTGGATAAACGTAAGATTGAACTGAATGAGCCAATTCGCGTAATGGGATATATTAATGTACCAGTTAAACTTCACCAAGACGTTACCGCTAAGATTCGGGTACACGTTTCGGAAAAGTAAACTGGTCATTTGATGAAAAGGTCTCAAAATCAATTACTGGTTTTGAGCCTTTTGTTTCTTAAGGGTTTAGGAGAACGCAATAATGAATAACGAGATTATTAACGATCAGACACCACCACAAAATATTGAGGCGGAAAAAGCCGTTTTAGGGGCAATTTTTCTTAGTACTGATGCAATTGTCGATACTATGGCGTATTTACAGCCAGAGGATTTTTATCGTCGTGCTCATCAGCTTATTTTCGCTGTCATGGTGGACCTAAACGACCGGGATGAGGCGATTGATGCCGTGACCGTCAGTGACGAATTGACGACGCGGAATCAGCTGGAAGATATCGGTGGCGTGAGTTATATCGCCGAGCTGGCATCTTCCGTTCCGACGGCAGCCAATGCCAGTTACTACGCTAAAATCGTGTCCCAGCAGGCCATTTTACGACGTTTAATTCGGACTGCGACTGATATTGTCACAAAAAGTTATTCGCAAGACGACTCTGTGGAAGATCTATTAGCGCAAGCTGAACAAAGCATCATGAACGTGGCGGAGGACCGAAATTCTTCTGGGTTCAAGCCGATTAAAGATGTTTTAACGAATACCTTTGAAGAAATCGATAAACTTGCCCAACAAAAAGACACGGTTACCGGGTTATCGACCGGTTACCGCGACTTAGACAAGATTACGACTGGGTTGCATGAGGATGAATTAATGATTTTGGCAGCCCGGCCAGCCGTTGGTAAGACGGCGTTTGCGCTAAACATTGCCCAAAATGTGGGAACGAAGACTGATAAAACGGTTGCTATCTTTAGTTTGGAAATGAGTGCAGAATCCTTAGTTAACCGGATGCTGTGTGCGGAAGGAAGCATCGATGCTAACCATTTACGAACGGGGCAACTGAGCGAAGAAGAATGGCAAAACCTAGTTGTTGCAATGGGAAGTCTATCCAAGGCTAATATCTATATTGATGATACGGCTGGTATCAAGATGTCCGAAATTCGGGCTAAATGTCGTCGTTTGGATAAGGACCGTAATGGGGATCTGGGCCTAGTGCTCATCGATTACCTCCAACTGGTTGAAAGTAGCGGTGCCGAAAACCGGCAACAAGAAGTTTCCCAAATTTCTCGTCAACTCAAGAAATTGGCTAAGGAGCTTCACGTGCCAGTTATCGCACTGTCACAACTTTCTCGTGGTGTAGAACAACGCCAAGATAAGCGACCAGTGTTATCCGATATTCGTGAATCTGGTTCGATTGAGCAAGATGCTGATATCGTGTCCTTCCTCTACCGTGATGATTATTATGAACGGGAAGATGGTGAGGATAACGATGGCGGCGGGAATGATGAAATTCAAAATGTGGGTCCCGTTGAAGTCATCATCGAAAAGAACCGTTCAGGTCCTCGAGGAACCGTTAAATTGCTATTCGTTAAGTCGTATAACAAGTTCTCCTCGATTTCCAACATACCTGATCAGAGCGCTTAATTTACTGGCTGGGCAAGGCATTCGCTTTGGACCAGCCTTTTTGCTGGGCACAAAAAAACAGGTCCGCCTCACGGGGCAGACCTGCTAGTTATCAGTATTTCAATTCATTTCTCATATTCCAAGGGGAGGAGGAGTATTTGAAAATGGAGTTTGGGGGGGATGATTGGAAAAGCTTGGGGAAGCTATTTCCTAACCATGACTACACTATAACTCCTAAATTTGAAGAAATTGTGACGAATCAGCAATGACTTCTTAAAGATAATATTACAGAATATAGATAGGCGGTGGTCCGATGAAAGAGATTCGATTGAAATGGTTATTAACCGGGGCCATGCTGAATAGTATTGGGACCAGCTTTATCTGGCCACTTACGACCATTTACATGCATAATGCACTTGGAAAATCATTAACTGAAGTGGGCGTTATTTTATTGATGTACTCAATTGCTAACGTTATTGGGAGCTACATCAGCGGCGCTTTGTTTGATCGGTTAAATCCGCAGTTTTTAACCTTATTTGGCGTCTGTATTTCCGGATTAGCCATGGGGACCATGATCTTTTTCCATGGCTGGCCAGCTTATCCAATTGGCCTCATTGCGATTGGATTTGGAACGGGTTGGATTATCACGCAAATAAATTCACTGGGCACGACGATTCGCTCGCGTGACGGTCGCTATGTTTTCAATATGCTCTACTTTATGCAAAACCTGGGCGTGGTCTTTGGAACGTCGTTAGTGGGCTTTGTGTACGATACGAGTATGTCGCTCCTATTTGTGATTACAACGATCTTATACGTCTTGTTACTGCTTGTGGTGGCTATCTTTTACCGAGTGGGTCAGCGCACCAAGCAGACTGAGCAAACAGAACGAGCGGTTAAATTACGGCTGCCGAATAGCAATCGCTGGATTATTTTTACCTTCTTTTTCACGCTCGTGGTCATTTGGATGATGTACGAACAGTGGGTATCAAACCTATCCGTTTATATGATGGGGATGGGGATTCCAATGCGAAATTACAGCCTTTTATGGACGCTGAATGCCGGTTTGATTGTGGTTTTCCAACTGATTATTAACCGGTTAGCTGAAATTATTAAGAATATTTATCTGCAAGTGTTTGCGGGAATTTTCTTTGTTGCGGTGTCATTCGTGACGTTACTGTATGCGCATGATTACTTACACTTTGTTTTGGCCATGGTCATTCTGACGATGGGCGAAGCAACCGCATTTCCCGCTATTCCAGCAATCGTCAATGAGTTGACACCATTGAAGGTTAAGGGAAAGTATCAAGGATTGCTGAACGCCTGGGCATCGGTTGGTAAAGCGATTGGTCCATTATTCGGGGGACTCATGATTGATGCTTTGAATTATATGTGGTTATTTTTCATCGCCGCAGTCTCAACATTTGGCCTATTGCTGATTAATGGAGTCGTGGTTCATTGTAAGCGCCAAAAAACAGAAACTTACTAGGAGTGTAAAAAGTGAAGAAGGTTAAACGGGGAATTTTAGGCTTAGTCATTGGTCTAAGTTTGGGGATAGGCGTCTTAGTTCTCAATAATAACCATCAAGGGGAATTTGAAATTTACACGAAGTATGTCACGCCGGATGATGGTCAAACAACGTTGATTTTGCAAAATGGTTCCAAAAATTTACGGCCAGTAGCGGTCCCAAACGGTGAGGTCACTAAAACGGGCAAAACCACAGAAACGGTTGTTCATTGGGTACCTTTTCGGTCACATCATCAACGCCATTTTAATTAATTTTTAATATTCATGAATTGAATAAAAGCTAAGTAAACCACGACCATGACAGGTTGTGGTTTTTGTATAAAATGGTCTGTGGGGATGAATATCAAATTTGATTATTGACAATTTTATGCATAAAAGGTATCTTAATCAGCATAGATTTTCATAATCATGAATAACGAAGAAGAGAAGAGTAACTAACAAAGGGCACGCGCAGCAAGTCTAGGTCAATGAAAGCTAGACCGGTCCGAGTTGGTGAACCGCATCTCGAAGTTGTCTTAAGAGGATTAGGACTGGTTTGGTGCCCATTAACGCATCGGAGTTTGAATACGAACTCTTAGAGGAAAGTCGTGTGAGCGACTTTCGAACATAAGGTGGTAAAGCGATAGTCGCCCTTGGTCCCAAGTGGATTAGGGCGACTTTTTTAGTACCCTAAATTAAATTCAAAGGAAGGTGTTACCCATGAGCGAACAGTTAAATCAATTATCAGATATTCAACAAAACGTCCGACGTTCTTTCCGATCTGGCATGGTTTCGCGATGCTACAAGTTGGGTCATCATAATTTGAATTTAAAAGGGGAACATACACATGAACAAGAAAGCACTATTAACAATTGCATTAGGTAGTTTTGCACTCATTTTAGCTGGCTGTACCAGCGGTAAGGCGGATGAGACAAATGCAAATAAGACACTAAACGTAACACTTAGCGGAAATCCAGCCACTGCGGATCCTGCACTGTCGGGGGACCGGTTCAGTTCCGCAATGATTGGTCAAACATATGAAGGACTGTATACGTACGACAAAAAGGGGGATGTCGTACCGGGCGTCGCAACTAAAGTGGTTAAACCGACCAATAATGGCACGGTTTACACTTATACGCTGAAAAAGGATGCGAAATGGGCAAATGGGGAAGAAGTTACTGCCCAGGATTTCGTTACATCATTTGAACATGAAGTTGATCCAACTTCGAAGTCACAAATTGCGAGTGATTTTAAATACTTTAAGAACTACCAAGCCGTTCAAGATGGTAAGGTAAAGCCAAGTGCATTAGGGGTAAAGGCACTGGGGGAGAAGAAGCTACAGATTACGTTGAGCAAACCACAACCTTGGTTGAATGATATTTTGGCCTCAAAGGGTTACCCAATCAACACCAAAGCCTTTAAGAAGTATGGGAGTAAGTACGGGACCTCATCTGCAAAAACAGTTTCAAACGGTCCTTACAAACTGGCTAAATGGGACGGAACGTCTGATGATTGGGAATATCAAAAGAACACTAACTATTGGGATGCGAAGAACGTCAAAATCAACAAAGTTGCCGTTCAGGTCGTGAAGGAACCTGGAACCGCACAAAGCTTGTTTACTTCTGGCAAGGTTCAAGAAACGGCCATTCAAGGTACTTACGTCAAGAACAATGAGAAGAGTAAGAACCTAAAGACCACACTAAACGGGTCAATGCGTTTCCTTGAATTCAACGACAAGAAAACGGTAACCCACAACACCAAGGTTCGTCAGGCATTTTCATACCTGGTTAATCGTGAACAAGTCACTAAAAATGTACTTCAAGATGGCTCGGCGCCCGCAACAAGTTTGATTCCTAAGGGGGATGCTAAAGATCCCGAAACTGGCGAAGACTTCACCAAAGAGGTTGGGAACTTGTTAAGTTACAACCCAGCCAAGGCAACGAAGCTTTGGAACCAAGCTAAAAAAGAATTGGGTAAGGACAAGATTTCACTTCAAATTTTGTCTGCTGATACAGAAGATGAGAAGCACGTAGCTCAGTATCTACAACAACAAGCTGAAAAGTATCTACCAGGTGTTTCAGTGACAATCCAGTCAATCCCACTCGCTCAACAAATTGCGAAGGGGGCAAAGGGTGACTACGATATTGATTTAGATGGTTGGGCAACCAACTGGTATGATCCACTGGACTTCTTACAAATGGCCGATGGTTCTAATCCCGTTAACTTTACGAAGTGGGACGACAAGACTTATCAAAACATGATTAAGAAGATTAATGATACCGAAAACTACACCACAGCAGAACGTTGGGACTTAATGAAGAAGGCGGACGTTTACGTCACCGAAAAAGCTGGATTAGTCCCACTTTACCAACAAGCAAAAGCTTACCTCGTTAGCGATAAGGTCGGGGGCTTATCCTACACGATGGTGACAGAAGCTAATTACAAGTACGCTTACTGGAAGTAGCAAAAAACGATTTTGAGCATCAAATTAGGGCATGGATTTGATGGGCGGTATAATGAGAGTAGAGAGCAATGGAATTACTGACTGCGAGCAGTAATGGAAAAAACTAAAATGTTCCACATGAAACATTTTGGTTAAAAATAAGACCCACACCAATTGAGGTGTGGGTCTTTATTTGTTTAGAACATCTTTTCAATGAACGTATCTAAATTATGACGGTCGCGGCGATCAAACATGAGGGTCAGTTGGTCACCAACGTTCAACGTCAGATCACCGTTAGCCACAATTTGATGGTTATGGCGAGTGACCTTCGTTAAAATAACGCCTTTGGGCCAAGAAACAGCTCGAATTTCTTGTGCAACAGCAAGGCTTGCCGGTGAAATTGTAACAGTTAACTCATCTAATTTGCTGGCGTGCTCGCCTAGATTTTGATTGCGCATCATTTGGGAAGCCAAAGCATCATAAATTGGTGAACCACCAAGCGCATCAACGACCAGATAGGCGATTAACGAAACGACCGCCAGGGGTAATAGATGAGTTAGCGAGCCCACCATTTCCGTAATTAAAATAATTGCGGTAAAGGGAGATTTACTAATGCAGGCAAAGTAACCGGCCATGCTGATGATAATGAGGTTGGGAATATATTGAGCGGGTAATAGATTTAAACTTGAGGCAGATGACGCGAACAAGCCACCTAGAGCTGCCCCAAGTGCCAAAATTGGCAAAAAAATCCCGCCTGGGACGCCTGAACCAAAGGAGATAGCCGAGTAGATGAACCGAGCGATAACAACGCCTAGCAGCCATAATAAGGGCCAATGCTGACTGCCTAACAGGTGAATGACGTCATTTCCGCCACCCAACACTTGTGGCCAAAGGATTCCAAGTGGCCAGACAAGCAACAGCATGATGACGCCATGGAAATGACGTGGGAGTCGTGGAATATGGCGGTATAGGCGTGGCATCCCCAACGTTACCTTTTGATAGAGTCGACCAAAACCACCTAAAAATAGTCCCATAACCAGTAAAAGCCAGAAGTAGCGTGGCGGTAACATTTGAGTATAGTGCACGTCCAACACAGGGTGTAAGCCAAAGACCAGTTCCGAGATTAAATCGGCGGCTAAAGCACTACTGAGTGCGCTTAACCAAAGTAATAGTGAAAAGCTATGCGCAACTTCTTCCATAATAAACATTGCCCCGGCAAGTGGTGCACCGAATGCAGCTGATAGTCCCGCACTTGCGCCAGCTGCAAGCATTAGACGCCATTGTTGCTCATTAAGTTGGCGTTTTTCGGCGTAGAGTTGACCAACGAGGCCACCAAGCTGAATGGACGGTCCCTCGCGACCAAGCATCCCACCAGAGCTAATCATCAAAGCTCCTGCGACAAATTTGCGCCACAGTAGCGGAAATGGATTCAACGTTAATTGCCCCTTCAGTTGCAATTCCACTTCTGGAATTCCAGAGCCCATAATATGAGGTTGGCTTTTGATGAGTAAACCGGTGATGAGGGTTACGATAAAAATGACTCCCATCATTAGGAGCCAATTGAAGTGATGCGTAGATTGTTGGTAAAGCCAGAGCCAAACGGGGAGTCCGTGCTGAATTAGCCAGCGAAAAGCACTCACAATCAGGCCAGCAAAAATTCCCACAATCAGACTATCAGCAATGATTTTGAGTTTAGTACGATCAATTTGTTGTTTCATATGTCATTATCCAGTCCATTTCGTAAAAGAGCTTATAAACCAGTCTACCACAACCTTCACGTGAGTTAGAAAGTTGCTCGGATGATTTAATCAGTTTTGAGGGCCAGGTGTACAATGAGGCTGAGTGAAGTGAACCCCCGAGATTGGACAACAATCTCGGGGGTTTTATTATGACTAAATTTAATTTAGAGTTACGAATTTCTATTGTGACACAATATTTAAC
>NZ_BBJM01000006.1 GCF_000740055.1 Secundilactobacillus oryzae JCM 18671
AAGTAACGACTGATGAGATCCTAGCAGCACTTGAACTAATTAATCAACGACCATTAAAAATACATCATCAACAGACTGCCATTGAAAGATTCCGGGCTTGTTCGGATTAAACTTGTAATTTGCCATAATAAAAAACGCTCCTCGTAGTGTCTATTACTAACTACGAGAAACGTTGAGTTGTTTACTAACGGGTGAAAAACTTTTTCTGTGAATGGGTGTGACGCCCAAACTGGCTAAGCCGCTAAGGTGATCTTTGGTGCCATATCCGGCATTCGCGGCAAACGCGTAGCCCGGATAAATAACATCGTACAGTGCCATCAAATGGTCCCGATAAACCTTGGCAACGATGCTGGCGGCAGAAACGCTCGCACTTTTAGCATCACCCTTGATTAACCGAGTCTGCTGAATGGGCACGTCGATTTGCATCGCATCGACAATGATTTGCTGAGGTTGAACGGATAAGCGTTCTACTACCTGCTTCATTGCAACGCGAGTGGCCTCGTAAATGTTGATGTCATCAATTAGCTGACTAGAAGCGACACCAATGCTGACACTTACCGCCTGTTCCAAAATTAGTGGAAAGAGACGCTCACGCTCGGCATGGGTCAACTGCTTAGAATCGTTGACTAACGGAATATCGAAATCGTGAGGTAAAATGACCGCTCCGGTCACAACCGGGCCAGCTAATGGTCCTCGTCCCACTTCGTCGACACCCGCAACGAACTCAATTCCATTTTCCCAGAAGTGACGTTCGTAACGGAGCCGTTCCTGAAACTGCTGTTCCAATAAAGCAGCAGCTTGGATTCGTTTTTGAGTTTGCACGATTAACTTTTGGACACCAACTCGTTCATCATTTTGGTAAAGGGCTAAGTTCGAGTCATCTAGTTGAGTGACGTTTTGCAATAGCGCCTTAATTTCACGAATGGGTTGTTTTGAATCAGTCATCGACCTTGTCACCTTCAAAATTAATGTCTAGCGTGTAGCGACCGAGTTTTTCTTTTCGAATATCCAAGATGATGCGTTCGCTGGCCTTATCATAATCGTCCTTCATACCAATTTTCCTGGTGATGGTTAGTAAAAGGTCCACGTCAGATAACGTCATGTCGTCATCCGTTAAATGATAACGATCTTGAAGGGCTTTAAGGTGGAACGCCTTGAAATAGTGAATGGCATACAGTGCCACGTCATCACTAGCGAAACGTTGATCCTTAATAGCACCAGTTAAGGCGAGCTTTTGGCCAGTTTCTGGATCCTCAAACTTAGGCCATAGGATTCCGGGCGTGTCTAAAAGCTCTAGTTTGGCAGATGAACGGAGCCATTGTTGCCCCTTGGTAACACCGGGCGTATCGCCGACTTGGGCAACTCGTCTGTTGACTAACCGGTTGAGAAGCGTCGATTTACCGACGTTAGGAATTCCAACAGTCATTGCCCGAATCGCCCGTTCTTTGAGGCCTTTTTCGGCTTCACGAGTGAGCTTACCTGCCAGGATTTCCTCGCTGATGCGAGTCACTTCCTTAGTCGTGATGTTGGCCTTCGAGTCGATGGCGATGGCTCTGACGCCTACCACCCGTTTGAAGTACTTAATCCACTCTTTGGTCATTTCTGGATCGGCCAAGTCCTTCTTAGTCAAAATGATCAAATGTGGCTTGTCCTTGATTAGTCGTTTAATTTCTGGATTTCGTGAGGACAGGGGTAACCGTGCGTCCACTAATTCGAATACGATGTCGACAAGTGGCAGTTTTTCTTCTACTTGGCGGATAGCCTTGGCCATGTGACCGGGAAACCATTGAATAGTTGCCATGAGGTGTAACTCCTTTCGTAGCAGAGACTTTCAAGCCCCTACTTCGTTGAAATTTATCTAGTTTTTAGTTTGAATTCTTCTGTAAAGCCTTTCATGGTGCATCTTTACATGCAATGTCTAGTTTAACATGTTTGAGAGAGATTTGAACTTTTTTCAAATGTTATCAGCACTACTGCAGACCAGCCTTTTGAACCAGGTTAATTGCTGCCCGACACGTTTCAGCGAAGTCGATACCACGTGCATACTCGTTAGCCTTTTGATAGTTAAGCCATAGGTTTTGAAGATTTTGACTCGTTTCAAGCTCTGTAAGTACGGGAATATACATCCCTAATTGTCTGGTTGTCTCCCGCTTTTTGGCCGTTGCATGAATGGCTTGGTTTAGAATATTGAACCTAATAATATTGGTTTTACTTAGGTGATCAAATAGATATAAGTCATAAAAATCTTTTAGTCTGGTATTTGTATCAGCTCGACTGACTATCGTCTCGAGCTTTTCTGCAACAATTGTTTCAACCGTATAGGCCATGATTTGAACAACTCGATCTTCAAGTATCATTTTATGACCATATTCAATTGCACGCTCAGTGATAACATCACCTGTTGAAATATCAACTTTAACGTGAATTTGCGTACTGAAAATTTGTGCACGAACATGTAATCGATAGCCTGAATATTCGTCTTCATCTCTAATTTCTTCGATTTTTAAGATTGATAAGTTAACAGGATCATGAGGTAAATCGATGCCACAGACTTCTCGGAAAACAGTCAACATTTCATTTTCGTTGACCGGGATACCAACGATTGATGTATCGATATCCCGTGTTGAGCGTGTGTCAGTACCAATTAGTGACGCAATTAAAAATCCGCCTTTCAACACAAGATTATTTTTATAACGAGAATGTGCGATACGATCAATTAGAGCATCCAAAACCACCTCTTGCAACATAATCTGTGGTGTGATGTTGCGTTCTTTTGCTAATTGTTTAATTTTAGCTAGGAATTGTTTCTTGTCAATGAAATCAATCCTCACAGTAAAACCCCCATGTACTTTCTAATTTCTTCTTCCACTTTAAACGTTTTTGCGTAAGTCATTAATTTATGCAGATTCTTTGCCTTCGAATGTGCATAAGAGTTCATTGCCTGTTTAATGGTTTCAGCATCAGACCGATCGCGGGTACGTAAAATATCGCACAAGGTACGTTCAACATCGTAAACCTTAACTTCATGCCCCCCGGGTGTTTTAGTAGTTGAGATGCCAATATCATAAAGTTCCTTTTTTTGCCGATAAATTTTAATTGGCGCATCCGTTTTCTTACTATACGCATATGGTAAAGGGAAATTCATTTCATACGTGCTGGGTGTGCGATCAATCATTCCAAAGAGAAATAGTGCGGTATCTTTAAAGAAAACCCCTTTAGAAAGCCGATACTGCAATGCGGCAATATCATCGCCAAATTCAAGTGGATCAATATAAACGCCCGGGGCTAATTTTTCTAGTTGACCGTGAGCGAACATATTGCGTAACACTCTAGGCGAAATTCCCATGTCATCAACAGCCTTAGCCGTAATTTGTCCGCCGTTGGTATTTAAATACGTAATGATCTCGTCTTGCTGACTCATTTAATTCACCTCGATACAAAATATCCGTTTTATACTCAAAGTATACCATATAGTGAGTATAAACCGGATAAAATGACGTACAATTTATTTCAATAATTTACATGGCTACTTACACAAGATATACTGAATTTGATAACCCATTTACACTGGAGATGTTTTAAATGCCAACTATTCCCACCCCCAAATTAAGCGAAATTCTCCGCGAAGAATTTCTAGAACCATTAAATCTATCAGCTTATGCCCTTGCTAAGCAGATTGGCGTTCCTACTTCCCGGATTCAAGACATCTTACACGATCGTCGCCAAGTTACTGTTGACACTTCCGTTCGTTTAGGCCGATTCTTTGGTGTCTCCGACCGTTACTTTTTGAACCTTCAAAACGATATTGATATCCGTAATGCTAATCTGAATAATAAGGATAGCTATGACCAAATCAAGCCTTTGCAACTATCATAATCTTTTCCACGATCTTACCCCGAACTTTAAACAGTTTGGGGCTTTTTTGTATGACCAATAAAAAAAGCCGCTTTCTAGTCCAATCATGTCACTGATTGGGTATAAAACGGCTAACATTATTTCAATATTAACTTTTAACTCATCGACGCCAAATACATCGACCATGCTTCATCAAAAATGGTCATTGATGGTAAGTAACTAGCATTTTCTTCCAGGTACTTCGATAATCGATCAAATGAGGTTTCCTGCTTTGGAAAACTTTGATCATAAAACGCATTATTGGCGAACTCTGCCACGGATTCGTAGCTATTCGGATTTCGCTGAGTCATGAGGTACTCATAGAATGATTTATACATTAAAATCCTCCAATCTTACCTGATTTTGGAATGTTGACTTGGAAAGCGAACTGGCCGTCCCCCGTCATATCAATTTTCTTAGCTTTGTAGGACAAGCCTTTTGACTTGTTCATATTATTTAAGTCTAACGTGATTGTCTTCTTTTTGGAATCTAAACGAATCCACTCTGGGAATTTGTAGTTCTTGGCTGCATAGTTCATGACGAAACTAATTGGCAACCGCAAACTTCCAACGGACAGGCGGTTTGCATCGAGGCGCACGTTACCGTTTTTTAAGACAACGGGCTGCAGTGCCAAAGCAAAGTTAACGTTGGCACCAAGAATTTTGGTGCTGCCACCCAAGACGGCTTCGTCATTAACTGTAAATTCATACTTCATTTTTTGATTCTTTTGAACCTTGTTGAGGTAGAAGTTAGAAAGTGAATTGAGTTGGTCCTTGTTAAGACTCACGTCAAAGCTGTTGTTACTGGCAACTGAGCTGCCCGAGGAGGCGGTCTGTTTAACTGGCATCAAGGCTTGAGCCCCAACGATGACAATGGCACCGACTAAAACAATAACTAGTGCCCAGAAAGCTGTTTTCCAGCCATCTCGTTTTTGCGGTTGTTCTGATCTGTTTCTCATACTATCCTACTCCTACCTTTCCCACTGGTCGCGATGAGCCATCATCACTTTGTACAGGTGATTGGTCATGATGCCATAGCCTTTATGGTTCGGGTGAAAATGGTCATCGTTTGAAATGTAAATATTTGAATTCTTATGTTGCTCGCTCATGACGTCATTATACCTGGCCAGGTTGAGCCCCTGACCGTTAACGTTCTTATTCTGCTTAACCAGTTTGGCCCGCTTAGCCTTTGTATTGTACTGGCCATCAGACAAGTCATGATTGATATCGACAAAATAGGCGTGGCCGTCTGCCTGGGCAGTCTTTTTGGCCGCTTCATTGTAGTCTGCAACTGACTGGCTAATCAGCGATACATTTGCAAAGTAAACGTAAACCGGGTTATAGATGCTGTACAGGAACAATGGTGCCTTAGGATTAACCTTTCGAATCTCAGTCATTAAACTAGTCAGTTTATCCTGATACGTATCTAAGGCCGTGGACATATCCTTTTTAACGGTAGTCGTAGAGCTCACAAACATTTCTTGTTGGAGACGTTGGAATAAGTCATTTCCACCCACCGTCATTACAATCACATCAGCATTCTTCAATGTTTTTTGAAATTTAGGCTGTGTCTTCAACCGCTTTTCAATTTGATCAGAGCGGTTACCCGCAACCCCATAATTAGCCGTTGAAACTTTGACGTTTTGTTTCGACTCGAGCTTCGACTTGATTTGGGAGACGTAGCCGCCCTGCTTCTTCTCGTCACCCACGCCTTCCGTCAGTGAGTCGCCTAAAGCCACCAAGTTAATGTGTTGGGGCTTTGAGGTGGTTAGACTATGATGACCATTAAAGGCGAAAAAGGCCCCGCCAATTCCTGCCAATACAACCACAACAAGTAACCCAATCCACCAGCCTTTAAAATGATGTTGTTTCTTTCGATCGCTTCTCCTCATACATTTTCTCCCTTTTACACAAAAGAGGTGGGACAATATCCCGCCTCCGCCTGACAATTATTAGTCTTCATCTTCGTAATAGTACATCAGTGCAAATGCACCTGGTCCACCATGAGTGGCGATAATCGGCACTGTTTCACGAACTAAAACGGGTACATCAGGAAACATCGGTTGAACCCGATCCTTGATGGCGTTAGCCGTATCAAGCGCACCAACATGGGAAATTCCGATGCCCTTCATGTGCTTAATCGTGCCCATTTGCTCGTAAACCTTTTCGAAGAACTTATCGATGGTCTTCATACCACGACCCTTGGTTTTGACTTTGAGCTCACCGTTGGTTACTTCAAGCACAATCTTGATGTTCAATAGTGATGAAATGGCCCCGGTCATACGACCTAAACGGCCACCCTTAACTAGGTTATCAAGTGACACAACACCCATGTAAAGCTTGCTGTGATCACGCACGTATTCGGCGCGTTTGATGATGGTTTCTTTATCCGCACCTTGTTGTGCTAATTTGGCTGCCTCAATGACTTGGAAAGCCAATGAACGGTCAGTGGTTGTACTATCAATAACGGTCACGTCCGTCTTACTTAACGTCGCTGCCTGCTCAGCTGTGTGTACCGTTCCACTGATTGCTTCCAGCATATTGAAGCAAATAACTTGGCTACCATCTTCGCCGAGTCGGTCAAATGTTTCAACAAAATTGCCCAATGGCGGTTGACTCGTCTTTGGTAAAGCCTTTGAATGAATCATTTTCTGGAAAAATTCATCGTTTGTAATTGTTTCTTGTTCAATATAAATCGTGTCATCAATCATTACCGATAGTGGCACAATCGTAATATCTAAGTCTTTAACTTCCTGATCCGTCAATCCAGCGGACGAATCAGTTACGATCTTAATGCTTGCCATTTAGTCAACTACCACTCTTTCTGCCCCGAAGGTAAATTAATCTGGTTCTTTCTATTCTAGCGCAGGTTCGCTAATAGTATAGCAGACTTAATCAACTTTTTCATCGGAAATATCAGCTTGCCATTGGTTTCCAACACGGTTAAAATTCTAGTGAGGTGACTTTTTTGCAAACATTATCAAAACGCGAACGCCGCTATTTAATTTTAAATGAAGTTTTTAATTCAATTACTCACGGTTTGGGCGTCGGCCTGAGCATTGCCGCTTTAGTCCTATTAGTAATTAAGGCTGCTGGAACTCACGATGCCATGCGGATTACATCCTTCAGCATTTACGGTGCCATCCTGATTCTCTTTTACTTAGCCTCCACCCTGTTTCACAGTCTCGTCTTCACCCGTGCCAGCCACGTTTTCCAGATTTTCGACCATTCGGCTATCTACTTGCTGATTGCCGGAACGTACACGCCGTACTGTTTAGTCGTTATCAAAGGCGCACTAGGTTGGACAATTCTCAGTATCATTTGGGTGATGGCCATTCTAGGTATCATCTACAAATCAATTTGGCTCGGTAAATTTCAAACGTTGTCGACAGTCATCTACGTGGTGATGGGCTGGATGTGTATCTTAGGTTTCCACTCGTTGTACGTAGGCCTTGGTAAGGTTGGCTTTTACCTGTTGGTTGCTGGTGGCGTTGCCTTCACATTAGGCGCCGTCCTCTACAGCTTTAAAGGGATAAAGTTTGGCCACGTCATCTGGCACCTTTTTGTGTTACTGGGCACCATCTTGATGTTCTTTTCAATTTACTTATATGCTTAAACAATAAAAGTGCTTGGACCTTGTCCAAGCACTTTTCTATTTCCGCCTATAGTGTTCAAATCGGTGTGGAATCGTATTCTTCTCATCAAGGATGCCTTCGCGACTGCTAACCAGTTCAAACTGGCTGTAGTCAACCTCAGGCATGTAGGTGTCCGCGGGAAATTGCCCGTCCAACTTAGTCACGTACAAATCAGAGGCGTATGGCAGCAATAGTTTAAAGATGCTGGCACCACCACTCACGTAAATTTCTTCATCCTTGTGATTCTTAGCGTAGTCCAGTAACTCATCCAACGAATGAAGTTCAATGACACCCTCTGGATACTGTTCCACTGGATTTAAAGTCAGTACGATATTCTTGCGTCGTGGAAGTGGTCGGCCGTAACTAGCGAAAGTCCGACTCCCCGAAACTAAGGTGTGATCAATCGTGGTTTCCTTGAAAAATTTCATATCGGCGGGTAAGTGCCATGGTAGATGACCCTCGAACCCGATGGCGTGATTCTGATCTTCCGCCCAGACAAATTTAAACATGGTCATTCCCCCATTAAACGGCGACTGGCGCCTTGATAGCTGGTTGAGGATCATACCCTTCCAGCTTAATGTCCTTCATATCGTAATCAAAGATGTTGTCCTTATCCGGATTTAAAATCAGCTTAGGGGCAGCGTTTGGCGTCCGCGTCAATTGTTCCTTAATCTGATCAATATGATTGCTATAAATGTGTGCGTCGCCGAGGGTGTGCACGAACTCACCGACTTCGAGACCGACTTGCTTTGCAATTAAAGAGGTCAATAATGCGTAGCTAGCAATATTAAACGGCACACCCAAGAAAATGTCTGCAGAACGTTGGTATAGCTGACAGCTTAATTTGCCATCCGCCACGTAAAATTGAAACATGGTGTGGCAAGGTGGTAAAGCAACCGTTGGTACGTCTTCTGGGTTCCAAGCGGTCACGATGAGCCGCCGAGAATCCGGGTGGACTTTGATTTGATCGATGACATTTTGAATTTGATCAATTGTGTCACCGTTGCTAGTGCGCCAAGCGCGCCATTGACTCCCATAGACTTGGCCTAAATCACCAAACCGTTTAGCGAAGGCGTCATCGTTAACAATGGCCTCACAAAACTTTTGCTTCTCTACTTGGTAAATCGCATCAAAATCGGGATCAGACGCAGCTCGTCGACCAAAATCGGTCATGTCAGGGCCATGATACTCTGCGGACTTCACGTACTTTTCAAATGCCCACTCGTCCCAAATATGGTTCTTATGTTTCAACAGGAATTGAATGTTGGTATCCCCTTTTAAAAACCACAATAGTTCGCTCTTGATTAAACCAAAGGGTACCTTTTTAGTGGAAAGAATCGGAAAGCCCTTGCTCAAGTCAAATCGCATTTGATAGCCAAACGTACTGAGGGTCCCTGTCCCAGTTCGGTCAGTCTTTTTGTGGCCGTTTTCCAAAACGTAGCGAGCCAAATCTAGGTAAGCATCTTCTAGCATCTCTTATCAATCCCCTTTGATATTAGTCTGTGTATTGACTCAAGTATTCCCAACGAGCCATTTTTTCATCCAGTTGCTTGTCCGTTTCATCGACCTTCGCCTGTAGGTCCGCTAATTTACCATAATCGTCTCCAGAATCATTCATCTGGGACTGAAAATCGGTCTTTTTAGCTTCTAAGGCATCAATTTCTGCTTCGATGGTCTCCCATTCTTTTTGCTCGGTGTAAGTCAGCTTAGTTTTTGCTTTAGGTGTATCGTTTTCAACAGCTGAATCCGTCTTAGCTGGTTTAGATTTCGTTGTCGCCTTTGGTGTCGGCGCCAGTTTTTCATTTAGGTAATCCGTAAAGCGGCCAACCTCTTCGTCAATCTGAGCGTCACCGTTGAAAATCAGTAGGCGGTCAGCAACCTTGTCGAGGAAGTAACGGTCATGGGAAACCGTAATAACGGTTCCATTGAAGGATGAAATGTAGTTTTCCAAAACCGTTAACGTTCCAATGTCTAAGTCATTAGTTGGCTCATCCAATAGTAAAACGTTAGGCTGTTCCATCAATAGTTTTAGCAAGTACAACCGTCGCTTTTCGCCACCGGACAGCTTACGAATCAGCGTACCGTGCATGAAGCTTGGGAACAGGAACTGCTCTAGCAATTCGGAAACCGCAATATGATTACCGTCGCGGTCGGTCACACTCTTACCGACTTCGTTCAAGTAAGTAATCATGCGCTTATCTTCTGGGATTGGCTCAGTTTGTTGCGTATAATAGGCCATTTTGACCGTCTCACCGATTTCAAGTGTGCCGGAGTCTAATGGGAGCTTCTCGGCAATAACGTTCAGAAGCGTCGATTTACCGGCCCCATTTTGGCCACTAATTCCAATTCGTTCGCCCGCCTGAATCAAATAGCTGAAATCCTTCAGCAATTGATGGTCGCCAAGCTTGAGACTAGCATCTTTAAGTTGAATCACTTTTTTACCCAAACGTTGTTGGCCTAGGCTAATATCAACCTGGTTTTCCACTTGACGTGTGCCAAGATTGTCTTTGATATCGTTAAACCGATTAATCCGAGCTTGTTGCTTCGTTGAACGGGCTTTCGCACCCGCCTTCATCCACTCCAATTCCTGCTTGTAGAGCTGTTGTTGCTTATGTTCGGCGGTTGCCTCACGTTCAACCCGTTCTGCCTTTTGGGCAACGTAGTCTTGATAGTTCCCATCGTAGGTATACAGCTTACCAAATGAGAGTTCCCAGATTTGGTTAGCAATTTGATCCAAGAAGTAGCGATCATGGGTCACAACCAGTAACGCACCCTTGTAACTAGCAAGATACTTTTGCAACCATTCAATTGAATCAAAGTCCAAATGGTTGGTTGGCTCATCCAGTAGTAGTAAGTCAGGTGATTGAATGAGGACCTGTGCCAGGCCCACCCGTTTTCTTTGACCACCGGACAACGTACTAACCTTTTGAGTCATGTCTGTAATATGCAATTGAGTTAGAATGGCCTTCACATCGCTTTCAGCGGTCCAGGCGTCTTCCTCATTCATTCTGGCTTCGGCTGCTAAATAACGCTCTTCTATCGTGGTATCGTCAGGATGTTGGCTGTAGGCCTCAAGTTGTTGCTCGTAATCCCGGATTGCCGAGAAAACCGATTGGGAGCCCTCAAAAACAGCTTCTAGAATGGTCTTGGTTTCGTCCAATTGGGGTTCTTGCATCAGGTAACCAATTTCATAGTCGTTAGGGGTGACAATTTCTCCTGAACTCATCTGGCTTAAACCAGCCAAGCTATTCAAAAGAGAGGTCTTCCCACTCCCGTTGGTGCCAATTAGACCAATACGATCCTTTTCATTAATAATGAAGTCAATGTTATCAAACAGCGTTTTTTCGCCGTAGGTACTAACCAAATGCTCTGCTCTTAGCGTTTGCATGCTCTCACTCTTTCACCGTTATTTATTGTCTCGGACAAATCTTAATAATTGTTCTTTTTCATTCGTTAACTCGTTATTGACGACTTTTCTCTCGATTTGTGCCAGTAGCTTACCCATCATTGGACCAGGCTGTACGCCAGCTGCCATCAAGTCTTGCCCTGTAATTTCCAGGTCACCCTTAGCCTTAATTTGGAGTGCCTGATATTGGGCCATGAGGGCTGACTGATCGACTGTTTTACCCAATAAGGCGGCAAGGTCAGCAGCCGTCATTAAGTCTTCTTCACCAGTTTCGTAGCACAACCAATTATCCAAACTATCCTGCATGATACCGTGTAGTGCTGCATTCGCGCGGTGTGTGGCATCAATGATTTGATTCGAGTTTTTCCAAGCCTTCAGAAATTTAGTCGTTTTGACATGGTCTAAATCGAGCAAGTAAACCATGACGGTCCACACGGCCACCTCACTTGCTAGTTGCAAATGATCAAGACGGCGTAATCGTTCGATTAAGTCCTGTCCATCAGCTAATCCTGGACAGTAACGATACAGTCCCGTTTCCAAGAAATCGGTCAATCCCATTTGGGGTGCTTGCCCCATCAGCATTTTGACGAATTCCACTTGAATCCGCTCAATTGCAATCTTCTCGAGTAATTCGGCATGACTAGCAATAGCTGCCGTTGTCTTAGTTTCAATCGTAAAGTTCAATTGACTTGCGAACCGAACCGCACGCATCATTCGTAAGGCGTCTTCATTAAAGCGTTCCTCAGGATTCCCTACCGCGCGAATCACACCATTGTCCAGATCCTGCAGTCCCGAAAATAAGTCAATAATCTCACCGTCTTCATGCATTGCCAACGCATTAATGGTGAAATCCCGTCGTTTCAGGTCCTCTGCGAGTGATCTGACAAAAGTCACTGAATCGGGGCGGCGGTAATCTTGATAAGTTGATTCCGTTCTAAACGTCGTGGTTTCGTAGCCAATCCCATGATCCAAAATCATCACGGTGCCATGCTCAATACCAGTATCCACTGTTTTATGGAACAGTTGCTTCACCTCTTCAGGAAAAGCGCTCGTAGCAATATCAACATCATGAATCGGCTTATGCAACAAGGTGTCCCGCACAGAGCCGCCGACAAAGTAGGCCTCATAGCCGGCCGCCTCAATCGTTTGCATGATTGGCCGGGCTTGTTCAAATTCAGTTGGTATTTTTTCAATTTTCATGACTAATTCCTCGAGTTCTCTTTCTAGATATCAATAACTATCTTAACAGATTCCCCATAAAGTTTAAAATGCCGAAAACCCTTAATTTATGTGCTATGATTAAAGGCATAACGCTTATGCTAAAGGGGCTAACGGAATGAATCCAGAAAAAAGTGAAAAAGTAAGATTAATCGATTTAATCATGATTTCAATTGGTTGTGCGGCCTATGCCTTTGGATTGGTTAAATTTAACATCGCTAATCAATTGGCAGATGGCGGTATTAGCGGGGTAACGTTGATTTTACGCTCCCTATTTCAATTTGATCCCGCCTATACCACGCTGATTATCAATATTCCCCTTATTTTAATTGGTTACCGGTTCCTGGGTCGCCAATCGCTTATTTACACGTTATTTGGCACTGCCATGTTGGCCTTCTTCCTATGGATTTGGCAACGGACAGCAATTAGCATCAACATCCATCATGACTTGCTGCTCGCCTCATTGGGCGCCGGTTTGCTGGGTGGTGCCGGTAGTGGCTTAGTTTACCGGTATGGTGGTACGACTGGTGGGACCGATATTATTGCGCGAATCTTTGAACGATTTCGTGGCGTTCCCATGGGCCAGACACTTTTGTGGTTGGACGTCGTTGTCCTCCTTGCCTCACTCGTGTACATCGATATTCAACACATGGCCTATACGCTACTGATGGCTTACATTTTCTCAAGAATTGTCAACGTCATTTTGAGCGGGGCTAATTCGGCAAAGGGTGTGCTAATCATCAGTACCGAATCCAAACCCATCACCGACGCGATTATGCGACAGCTCCAACGTGGTGTCAGCATTATTTCTGGCAAAGGTGGTTACTCATACGAAGATCGGCCAATTCTCTATGTCGTTGTGAGTCCTAGTGAGCTTCACCGACTAGAATTATTAATTGACGAGTATGACAAACAAGCCTTTGTCTCCGTTCTAGATGTGAGCCAAGCTACCGGAGAAGGATTCAGTTTCAAGAAACCTGAAAGACGATTACTCAGGCGTAAAAGCCATTCCGAATAAAAAATACGCCTCAATGTTGGTTGTCCAGCATTGAGGCGTATTTTATTTTAGTAGCCTAATTGATGAAAATCGTCTTGCAGTAAGACCATTTCGTCGTCTTCAGGAACCAGTTCCAGATACCTTGCCAGCAATCGCTCTGCCAATTCTAACTGCCCGACTTTTCGGAAAAAGTAGACAGCCGGTTTTAAGAAATCGGGCTGATCCATGAAGAATGGTTGCGCACTTTCGTAGGCTTTTTGAGCCTGGTCGAGATTTTCCAGCGCATCATAAGAAACGGCTAAGTTCCAATATAGTTGTGGATCCAGGTTATCCTGGTCCAGGTACTTGGAAACGAGATCAATGTTATCTTGCCAACGCTCCTGTTTAATCAACAAGTTAGACAGTTGGATCGCAATTTCCAAATCTTCAGGGTCAAGTTCACGACCGTGATTCAAGTAAGTCTCAGCAAGTTCTTCATCGTTGAGTTTAAGTGCAATTTTAGCGCTTTGAAGCCACAATTTTTCATTAAACTCATCGACGGCTAATCCTTCTTGGAGAACCTTCAAAGCATCTTCATTTTGATTCTCTTCCTCGTACGCGTGACCGAGGTAAGGATATAGTGACGTGTACTGTGGATCCGTGTCCTGAAGCTCTGACAGGGTAGTGATGGCTTTTTTGGTCTCACCTAGTTGGAGGTAGGTAAAACCGAGTTCAAACTTCACATCTGGTGTCATTTCACCCGAATGGACCTGTTCAAGGTAACCCACAGCCTGCTCGAATTTACCTTCGTTAGCGTAAGCCACTCCAATCCGTTCAACGATGTTTACTGCTGAATAGTTCAGGAAACCATCCTTAATGATGCCCAAATAAAGCGGAATGGCCTTAGCAAATTCACGCATTGTAAAGTAAAGCTCTGCAAGTGCAAAACGAATAACCGTTTCTTCTGGTGCTAGTTCCAAGGCGCGGATCAGTTTTTGTTCACTAACCTCAAATAGTTCCTGAGTTTGGTATAAATCGGCCGCCACCATTAAGGATTGAACATAAGCGTCTGAGTCAGGTTTAATTTCATTTAACAATAACAAGGCTTCGTCGGTCTTGTCTTCCCCGATTAAAATATCGGCCAAATGTGTCCTTAATTCATCTTCATCCGGGTATTTTTCTAATAGTTTTTCGTAAATTCTTTTAGACTGGTTCACAAACCCTAGTGAGTACAGCTCTTCGGCCAATCCATACAGGGTGTCATCGTCATCGTGCCGCAATGCGAGCGCGTACTGCTTCTTAAAATCTTCAAGTTGCCCCTTTTCGAGCAAATCAAGTGCCGTTTCAGAATAGCTCAACAGTTTTCTGCCTCCAGTAAAAAAGTATAGAAGTAAAGATTAACATGATTTTCAAAAAAGCAAAAGAAAGACACAAAAAAACCAGTCGACAAACGTCGCACTGGTTTTCCTTCTGATAAATAATTGCTTATTTAACAGCATCCTTTAAAGCTTTACCTGGCTTGAATGCAGGTACTTTGCTTGATGGAATTTGGATTTCTTGTCCAGTTTGTGGGTTACGGCCCTTACGAGCTGCACGTTCACGAACCACAAAGTTACCAAAGCCGATTAATTGAACCTTTTCGCCCTTAGCTAAAGTTGATTGAACTGAACTGAATACTGCATCAACTGCAGCAGTTGCGTCCTTCTTTGTTAAACCAGTTGCTGAAGCAACATCGTTAACTAATTGTGCTTTGTTTGCCATGTCAATTTCACCTCCCCGAATATATTAGATGGAATTCCATCTAGCATTCATTCTTGAGTGGTCCAAAAATGATGAAGCAATAGCGGTTAACCCGGCATTGATTCTTTATCAAAGATAGCACAAGAAAGCTTGTCTGACAAGGTTTAAGAGCGCTTTCGGGTAGTTTTTTTTAATTGAAAAACCATTATGAATATTTATACGAAAAAACAGCCTCAAAGCGGCTGCTATCCGTATAAATACTATTTTCGTTGGCGCTCGATAATTCGGATTGGTGTTCCGGTAAAATCGAAATGCGCCCGAATTTGGTTTTCCAAAAATCGCTCATAAGAGAAATGCATCAATTCTGGATCATTGACGAAAACCACAAATGTTGGTGGCTGAACTGCCACTTGGGTCGTGTAGTAAATTCGAAGTCGTTTTTGATTAACCGTTGGCGTTGGATTCATAGCCACGGCATCCGTAATGACATCGTTCAAAGTTGCAGATTGAACTCGTTTAGAGTGGTTAGCCGCAACTTGTTTGATCAGTTCTGGTAACTTTTCCAATCGTTGGCCGGTCTTCGCCGAAACAAAAATCATGGGTGCGTAAGCCAAATACTGGAACTCTTCGCGAACGTGTACTTCAAAGTCGTGCAACGTGTGGTTGTCCTTTTTAAGGGTATCCCATTTGTTGACCACAATGATAATTCCCCGGCCGGCTTCATGGGCGTAACCCGCCACCTTCTTGTCTTGCTCACGAATTCCTTCTTCGGCATTCAGAACAAACAGGACGACATCCGAGTTATCGATGGCCTTCATAGCTCGCATCACACTATAACGTTCAGTGTTTTCGTAAACTTTACCCCGCTTCCGAATTCCGGCGGTATCCACCATCGTGAACTCATCGCCTTCTGGGGTGGTGAATGGCGTATCGATGGCGTCACGGGTGGTTCCGGCAATTCCCGAAACAATCACACGATCATCACCTAATAACGCATTGACGATTGAAGACTTTCCAACATTAGGACGACCGATTAAACTGAAACGAATGGTCTTATCGTCTTCTTCATTATCAATCGCTGGAAAAGCCTTTACTACGGCATCGAGTAAGTCACCTAATCCGATACCATGCGAGCCAGAAATTGGGAATGGATCGCCAAATCCAAGTGCGTAAAAATCAAAAATTTCTGACCGCATTTCAGGATTATCGACTTTGTTAACGGCTAAAATGACGGGTTTGTCACTCTTGTAAAGCAAGTGAGCAACGCGCTCATCAGCATCCGTCACCCCTTCTTTACCACTCACTAGGAAAATAATGACATCAGCTTCGTCAATTGCGACTTCAGCTTGTTCTTTAATTTGTTTTACGAAGGGTTCGTCCCCAATATCGATACCACCAGTATCAATTAAACTAAATTGGGTTCCCATCCATTCAGAATTGGCATAAATCCGATCCCGAGTAACACCGGGGGTATCTTCAACAATGGAGATTCGATCTCCCGCAATCCGGTTAAAAATAGTGGATTTTCCAACATTCGGACGCCCAACAATGGCAACTACAGGTTTGGCCATTTAATACACTCCTTTCGCGTTGCAATAAAAAAGGCGAGGCGAAAAATGACTTCGTCTCGGCCTTCGTGGCGAATTAACGCCTATTTTTCAGAATCATCATCATTTTTAAGTTGATCACCAATCAAATCACCTAAAGTAAAACCAGTATCTTCTTCAGGAGCATTGGCAGTTGAGCGTTCATTCACTTCGTTGTTGTTGCGACGTGAAGACTTGTTGCTCTTAGGAGCTTCGTTATCTTCAGAACCAGCTGGCTTTTCAATCAAGGCTTTGATTGAAAGTGCAAGACGGTGTTCCTCTGGGTGTACTTCAAGAACTTTGACGTTAACCGTTTGGCCTGTCTTAAGTACATCGTTAGGCGTTGCAATGTGTTCGTGCGCGATTTGAGAAATGTGCACAAGACCTTCCACACCTGGGAAGACTTCAACGAAAGCACCAAAGCTCGTCAAACGCTTAACAGTTCCTTCGAGCACAGCACCTTCAGGAGCCTTTTCTTCAATACCATCCCATGGTTCTGGAAGGGTTTGCTTGATTGAAAGTGAAATACGGTTACGTTCTTCATCAATTGAAAGAACCTTAACGTTAACCTTTTCGCCGACCTTCAAGACGTTAGAAGGCTTAGCAACACGTTCGAATGAAATCTCAGAAACGTGGACAAGACCGTCAACACCGCCAAGATCAACGAAAGCACCGAAGTCAGTTAAACGAGCAACTGTACCTTCAACAACTTCGCCAACCTTCAAGGTTTCCATGATCTTTTCGCGACTCTCAGCCTTTTGAGCTTCAACAATCGCACGGTGAGAAAGAATCAAACGGTTCTCGCTTGGTTCGATTTCAACGATCTTAAATTCAAGTGTTTGATCCTTGAATTGGTTCAAGTCTTCTACGAAGTGATCAGTAATCATTGATGCAGGTACGAAACCGCGTACACCGGCGTCAACAACTAAACCACCCTTAACAACTTGAGTAACTGGTGCAGTTAATGTGTGGCCTGCTTCGAATTCTTTTTGAATATCGTCCCAGATCTTACGTGCTGCAAGACGACGTACTGAGAGAAGGTAGCTTCCGCCTTCCTTATCGTTACCAATTCTTGAAATAACAACTAAATCAAGCTTGTCACCAACTTTAACGACATCCTTGATGTCATCAACTGGCTTAGTTGAAATTTCTTTTTGTGGAACGACACCTTCGATACCGGCGCCTTCAATTCCGACGATAGCTTGCTTGTCATCATCAATGGCAAGAACTTCACCCTTAACGACATCGCCAATTTTTACTTCTTCCACGCTGTTTAATGCATTTAATAAGTCTGCATTTTCATTGTTTTCACTCATGTGACTATTTCCTCCTCGCGACAACTCTACACACTATTTTATCCGAAAAAACGGATAAAAGCTAGTGGTATGCCTTTATCTCTTAATTATTTTATTTTTTTGGATGCGATTTCAATGATTTCATCAACCACTTGTTCGATTGACATTGGTGTTGTATCAACTTTAACGGCGTCTTTTGCCTGAGTCAACGGTGCAATCTTACGGTGTGAATCTTTGTAGTCGCGAGTCTCAATTTCTTGTTTGAGAACGTCTAACGGTGTGTGAATCCCCTTAGCTTCATTATCAGCAAATCGTCTTCTTGCACGTTCATCGACACTTGCAATCAAGAAAATTTTGACTTCGGCATTTGGTAAAACCGTTGTCCCAATATCACGACCATCCATCACAATGCCACCCTTGCTGGCAATTTCGCGTTGGCGGTTCGTCAATTCCTCACGAACACGACCCAAAGCGGCGACTGTCGAAACGTTATTGGTCACTTCTGGTTGACGAATGTCGTTGGTAACTTCTTGACCATCCAAGAAAACCTTTTGAACGGGTTCGCCAGGCTCAAAACCAATTTGCGTATCTGCCAATAACGTCATTAAGGCGTCTTCATCAGCAAAGTCAACGTTGGCTTTTAAAGCCTTTAAGGTTAAAACGCGGTACATTGCTCCCGTATCACAGTAGATAAAATTAAAGTGTTTAGCCACTAATTTTGCTACCGTACTCTTACCTGCAGATGCAGGTCCATCAATTGCGATTTGAATCTTACTATTTGCCATTTCTATCGAAGCTCCTAAACTGAATTTCTATTTAACTCTTAAACGTTGACCCGGTGCCAAAGTGGCATTTGATGATAATCCGTTTAGCTCTAATAACTTTTGAACGGTGATGCCATTATTCACAGCCACCCGGTAAATTCCCTGTCCAGCTTCCACAGTGGCATACTTTTTAGCACTTGAAGTTGTCTTTTTCGTGCTTGATTGCTTTTCCGAAGCAGCAGTAGAAGACTCAGCTGCCTTTGTGCTTTCAGAGCTGGACGTTGCTTTTTTTGTCGAGCTTGCCACCTTCGTAGAACTTGCAGCCTTAGTGCTGGAAGTCTTTGAACTAACGGCTTTAGAGCTAGAAGAAGCGGCCTTCTTGCTAGAGCTGCTCGAAGAAGCAACTTGAGCGGTATTATCCGCTGAATCAACCGTTTGGGGCTTATTCATAGCATTCTGTCTGGCCAAGCCAATGACCAAGGAAATGACCGCAATCAAGATGATAATGGTGACCAAAATGACCGTGATTAACGTATTGTTATGATTTCGCTTGTGGCGCTTGGTCCGTGATAAGTTACCCTGGTCATCCAGATCATCAGTAAAAGTCTGATCCCAAGGCTTACTTTCATGATTAGATGAGTGATCGTCGTTCTTTTGACTCATTTCGTTACCTCCCAAAATCTTTCAGCAATTATTGTACCATACGGTCTAATTGAATTGTTTAATTTTTAAGTAAGAAGAGTTGAGATAGAACCGTTTGCCAGTCAGTTGTCGATTCCTGATTATCTTGTGCAACCGAATTTTCAGGTAACTGCAACTGTTCAATCTGGTCAAGGGTCAAATCGTTACTACAACAAGTCTCATCATGCGGTTTCATCTTTGCCGCAAAGTGGCTGCCAATCATTTCCCGCTTACAACTGGACAATGTCGTGTAGCTCACCATTTCTCGAATGGCACGCTCTCGACTCATCCGCCGCTGGTCAAAGTAGTTGGCCAGTTCCGTCTCCGGATAGCCGTGATCGTGATAAAACTTCACCAATTGAAATTTATCGTCCTCTACGACTTCAAACCGTTTGGGACTACGATAAAACAGCTGCACCTCATCACGGGTTGGAATGGAATTTTCAGATAACGCTAACTGAATTTGTTCGTCATGCTTTTGATACAACAAAATGGCAATTCCGGGTTTCCCATCACGCCCCGCCCGACCAATTTCCTGCCAGTAATCCTCTAAGGTTGCCGGTACGTGGAAGTGAATCACGAACCGAATATCATTTTTATCGATTCCCATGCCAAACGCGCTCGTCGCACAAATGACTTGCAATTTATTGCTCATAAACTGTTGCTGAGTTTTAAAACGATCGTCACTAGAAAGATCTGCGTGATACGCCGCCACGCCAAACGGAAAGGTTTGATTCAAAACCTCAGCGACCTCGTTGGCCATTTTCTTGCTGGAGAAGTAGACAATACCAGGTTTCGGCAGTGCCTTGACAAAAGTTTTCAGCGTCGTTAATTTTTCTGCCTGTGACTCAACCGTCTTCGTGCCCAAGAATAAATTATCACGATCGATGCTCGTCACCACTTCATAGGCATCCGTTAAGCCCATCTTAGCCTTGATATCCGCTTTAATCTCCGGAGTTGCCGTCGCAGTTAACATGAGGGTTAACGGGCTGCCTAACGCCGTCCGTAGCTTGCCCAGTAAAAGGTACTCGGGTCGAAAATCAGGGCCCCAGGTGGAAATACAGTGCGCCTCATCGACAACCAGTAACCCCGGGTTCAAGCTTTTGATTCGAGCGAAAAGGCCGGGATTCGTCAGCATTTCCGGTGAAATGAATAGGTATTGATAGTCCATTAAGTGGGATTCAACATATGCCTTGTCCTGAGCCGAAAGCATTGACGTAAAAGCTACCGCCCGCTTCTCGCCGCGAAAGTTGAGACTGGCAACTTGATCTTGCATCAATGATAACAGTGGCGAAACCACCACGACGAGCCGCTGCGAGATTTTGCCATACAGCTCATAAATCAAAGATTTTCCGGCACCAGTCGGCAAAATGGCCAACGTATTTTTTTCATGAAACAAGGCCGTGAGCGATTCTGCTTGTCCTGCACGGAATTCAGTAAAGCCGGTCTGCTTTTCTAATTCTGCTAATAGCTGCTCATGCGTTATCAATTCGTCTTACTCCTTAAAATTTGGTAGAGTCGAAATTCAAAAAAACTGAGGGCGGGCATTTTGCTGTGGGCGCGTTCAAAGTCCCAATCGTCCAACGCCTGACTTTCAAAGATTTTATTCAAAGATGCTTGGGTTTCTTCATTGAGCAATCGGTCATAGGGAACGTCCTCAATCGGCAACAAAATTGCAGCCTCGAGCACATGTTCCCGTACCGTACTTTCCTTTAATCGGCGTGCCCGAATAATTTGGTCAAACGTCAGCCCCCGCTTAATTTCCGTCAGCGTTTGATACGCGCTTTCAGACAGTGGATTAATGGCTAACCCGGATAAAATCGGATAAAGGACACTCTCCTCATTTGCTTGAATCACGGGAATCATCCCCAATAGCAAGTCATCCTGGATTTCCGCAATCTGTGACGCCGGTCGTTCAAACTGTAGCGCCAACTGCTCGGTGGTTTCCCCCACCGTGTCGTGGCCCACAAATCGCTGTGCCAGCATCAAAGCCAATTGGTCATCCCCTAAATTACTCAAATAGGTCTCTAGCTCTGACTGAAAGGCTTCAACCGTATAATTATTTTGCTTGAACCACCGAAACCAGCTGCGGACAAATTGGAGATTATCTTGTGATACCTGTAACGGGTAATAGCGCCGATTACCATAGGAAAATTCCGAGACTACCTGAATCATCAAAAGGAGGCGCTCTTTAAAGCGCTGACCGTCAAATTGGCGGCCCACACCCAGAAATCGTGGCCGATAGTGCATCGGTGCCAGTTCAGTCAGTCGGCTTTGTCCCGCTGATGTCAAAACAAATTGCTGATTAGCGGGTGCCAGCTTCTCTTCGGCCAGTAATTGGTGAAAGAGGCCATCATAGTACTGACGGGAGAGTCGTTTTTCATAACCTAACCAGTCTAAGATGCCATAACGCATCCCCCAGAACAGTGTCGAGACGGTACGGCGGCCTTTTAATACATTTTCAATGACACGTTGCCTACGTGGCTGCTCAGCAGACAGCAAGCTTAGGAGCCGGAATTCATCCAAATCATTTCCCACCTTAGTTTTCGTTAATCATCATTATAATACGGAACCACTAAAAAAGAGACCCAATGCATGCGGCCTCTTTGAAATAAATTACGAAATTAAAGGTTAATGTTGCCTTGCTTGTTCAACCAACGCTTCATTTGAGCGACGATAATCCAGAAAACAGCGCCGACAACGACCCCTTTGATCAAGTTAAATGGTACAACACCGATCAAGACGAGCTTAGCGAAGGACATTGGCATCGTCATCCCTAGTAACTGCGTATAAACTGGCAGCAACACGAATAGGTTGGCAACCGACATGATAATAGTAAGTGAAACCGTGCCGGCTAAAATAGCTAATGGCAATTTCTTGGCAATTGAAGCATGCTGCATATGACGTAATACTGCAGCAATTGGTAATAAGAAGCCAACACTAGCCGCAAAGGATGCCAGAATGCCAATCAAATTGATGACGTCGACCCCGGTGAGTAACCAATAAAGGAACCCCTTTATGGCGGCAATTAAAATCCCACCAACTGGGCCAAAGATAATGGCACCAATCAAAATTGGTAAATCTGAAAAATCAATTTTCATCCACGGTGCGAACGGGATGATGGGAAATGAGATGTACATCAGAACAAATGAAATCCCCGAAAAAAGTGACATGCCGGCAATTTGCCGAATGTTGTAATGTGACTGACTACGTTCCATGATGGAAGCCTCCTGTAGTTGGTCATCTTGCAGCGAGCATTACTCAAGCAACAAAATAGACCACACCAATAGGAAGATTGGTATGGTCTTTAAAATGCGACTTAAATAACTAATCTTCTATATACCAGACTGTACTGTCGGTACTGGAATTACACCAGTTCAACTAGCTAATGCTAGGTCGCGGACTTTAACCACCGGTCGGGAATTTCACCCTGCCCTGAAGATGAACCTATTAAATTTTTATTACCCTATTATCATAGCGGACAACTTACTAAAAATCAACTAAAAATATTTAGAGTGCAACTTCCTTCTTAAGGCGCTTAACCTCTTCTGGTTTCAAGCGACGCCATTCACCAGGTTGTAAGCCTTCAAGTTGTAGAAAGGCATAAGTCTCCCGTTTCAGTTTTTCAACTGGATGATTAATCGCTTGGAGCATCTTCTTCACTTGATGATTCTTACCTTCGTGAATGGTTAAGGAAACAATGGCCCGTTGCTTTGGTTTATCAACGGAAAGGACCTTCACCTTTGCTGGTGAGGCAGTAAAGTCATTGTCGACTTTAACCCCCATCCGAATTTGCTTGAGCTCATCGTTAGTTGGAATACCCGAGACCTTAGCCACATAAGTTTTTTCAACTTCATACTTGGGGTGCGTTAAGCGATTAGCTAATTCACCGTCGTTAGTGAGTAATAAGGCCCCCGTCGTATCATAATCAAGTCGACCAACCGGGTAAACGCGTTCCTTGATCTCTTCATCGAGTAAATCCACCACCGTATCCCGTGACTTATCGTCAGAGACCGTTGAGATGACGTTTTTTGGCTTATACATCAAAATATAGACTGGTGCCTCGTTTGAGAGTGGCACGCCATCCACCACGATAATATCGTGAACGGAAACCTTGGTCCCCAACTCGACAACCGTTTCACCGTTGACTTGGACCCGGCCAGAAGCGATTAATTCCTCTGATTTACGGCGTGACGCAATCCCGGCGTGTGCAATTACTTTTTGTAGTCTTTCCATGAACTATTTTTCTCCTGATTCCCATTGTTTGTTAAACAGATTTAGTAGCATATCGCTATTTGCCGCGTCGGATTCCTCTGATTCGGTTTTGAGCGGTGGTAATTCTTTAAGCGTCTTTAAGCCAAAATAATTTAAAAATTCTGCAGTGGTCTTATAAATAATGGGACGTCCCGGTTCATCCGCCCGACCAGCATCCTCAATCAACTGGCGTAGTACCAGCTTTTGGATTGTCGACGAGCTTTGAACGCCGCGGATTTCATCCACTTCAATTCGAGTGATCGGTTGTTTATAAGCAATGATGGCTAATACCTCTAAAGATGCCCGCGATAAACTGGTCGTGTATGGCGATTCAAAATACTTCTTGAGCGTTGGAGCCAAATCGGTCTTCGTCGCCAAACGGTAAACATCCCCGTTGACCATAATCGTGAACGGACAGTCATTATCTTGCTCATACTGTTCTTTCAGTGTTGCAATCATTTCATGAATGGCTGGCTTCATGAAATTGGTTAAACTGGCTAATTCGCCTAAATCAATGCCCTCATCTCCACTCACAAAGAGCAGACCGGCCACCTGTTGTAAATTCGACGTCATAACGCGGCTTCCTCCAATTGCTTATTATTATTATAAACGAGCTTAATTGCATCGAATTGATACCGCTGATCAATTCGCAAATCACGATGCTTAGCCAGTTCAAGAATCGACAGGAACGTCGCAACTAGCTCACCCACCTGACGATGATCGACAAATAGGTCCTCAAAGTACATTGGCCCAGAGCTAGGTGTCAGTACCGACATCACAAATTTCATTTGTTCCTCTACCGTATACCGATCAGCATGAATTTGTTGTACTTCATTTGCTTCGGTCCGCTTACTGAGTAATTTAAGCAGGGCTTTTTGCAAGTCAGTGGTTGTTAAGCCAGGCGCTAGCTTCATCGTATCCGCATCAGCCGGTAACTCTGATTCTGAACGTGTAAACTGCTGCTGACGCACTGCTTCGTACTCTCGAAGCTTCTCAGCCGCTTCCTTGTACTTCTTATACTCAATCAATTGGTTCACCAAGTCATCTCGGGGATCTTCAACCTCGACCTCAGCCGCTTCTGGTTCTACCCGTGATGGTAACAAGGTACGCGCCTTAATCTTCATTAAGGTTGCTGCCATGACAAAGTATTCACCCGCCACGTCCAATTGATTGGCCTCCATTTGGTTGAGGTAGGTCATGTACTGTGAAGTAATATCGACGATGGGGATGTCATAGATGGAAACCTCCGACACCCGAATGAGGTGTAAGAGTAAATCCAGTGGGCCCTCAAAGTCATTAATTTTAATGGTGAGTTCGTTATCTGCCATATTGCTTCTCCCACTTCTCAACGATTGCTGTCGTCTCTAAAGTCCCCATGATGCGGTTCTCTGGAAACGCGCGGTTTAATTCGTCCAGCATTTTCAAGGAGTTCGCTTGCTGACGAGCTTGAGGTGCCAAGGCAATCAGGCGCAGAATTAAAAAATTGGTCTTCTGCTCGACACCTGCAATGCCAATGATGTCGTTGTCTTCATCTTTATATAAAAATAGCTCCCGGCTGTCCGCTTGCTTATACCACTCGAGTTCTGCGGTAACCTGATGAATGTCCTTAAAATCAGGAATCAATGAGAGTAATCCCATCGCCACTTTCTCGTAGTCACTACGATATTTTAAGAGCATTTCAACTTCCTCCTCTTAGCACAATCAAAACTATCTAACTGCGTTTTGACCGTGTAAACGTAATCACATCATAATTGTTCCCAAATACTTTTGTCAATATCCCATTATAACGCGAATTAAGCACGGGGATGGTACTTTCGGTAAACATCCGTCATTCGCTTTTTCGAGATATGCGTATAAATCTGGGTCGTCGAAATATCGGCATGGCCCAGTAGCTCTTGTAGGATTCGTAAATCCGCTCCATTTTCTAAAATATGCGTTGCAAATGAATGCCTCAGCGTATGAGGAGTGACATCCTTTTTAATTCCCGCCAAAGCGACATATTGCTTGAGCTTTTTCCAAATACTTTGACGACTGAGGCCTGACCCATGAGCATTAAGGAACACTTCGACCGCCTGACGATTCTTCAGCAATTGTGGGCGACTTTCACTGATGTAGCGATTTAACCACTCAATTGCGACATCACCAATCGGCATAATCCGTTCTTTGTTTCCCTTACCCACCGTTTGAATTAAACCCATTTCGAGGTGTAAGTCGTCCATTTTCAAATGAACCAGCTCGCTAACCCGTAAACCAGTTGCGTACATCGTTTCCAAAATGGCACGATCGCGGCAACCGTACTTCGTGCTCACATCTGGTGCTGCCAATAACCGATCGACTTCATCGACGGTTAGGACTTGAGGCAGTGTTTGAGCATGTTTCGGTGCATCCACTTGTGCCATCGGATTTTCGGTCAGCTGCTTTTCTTGCATTAGATAACGAAAAAACCGTCTCAACGTCGAGACGGCATGAATCACCGAATTTCGGGCCTGATGTTGTTGATTCTTGGATTGCAAAAAATCCAATATCACGAATCGATCGACGTCGTGAAGGTCCGAAATATTTTTCTGAGTTAAAAAGGCAACGAATTCTTTTAAATCTTGCCGGTAACTAATAATCGTATTGCGAGATAAGCCCCGCTCAACTTGACTGTAGTGGAGGTAATCCGCAATTTGTGTTTCGATTTCCATAGGTGATGCACCTCACGTTACTCGTGTTGTTCTCCTGCTTCGAGGAGAACAATGTTTAATTCGCTTTGTGACACTAACCGTTGCTTCAAAAGGCGTCCGAGTGCCCGCTTAAATTGCCCCTTACTGATACCAAAGTAGGCCTTAATCTCAGCCGGGTCACTCTTATCAGTAAATGGCAGCTGATGGTCATCTGCGTGCTTCAGGGAAGCTAAAATCATTTCGGCATCTTCACCAATAGCTTCATAGGCTCGGGGTTTCATCGATAGGTTCAATGAGCCGTCTGGATGAATACCAATGACACGCGCATGAACTTCCTGACCCAAACGAGGTTCTTCATCCCGCTCATTTGGATGAACGAAGCCCAGGTGGTAATCACTCGTGATCACCTTAGTTCCCGCTAACTTCAAACGGTAAACCGTAGCGGTCACGTCCTTGTTCGTCATCCGCTTATCGGCCGGTTGCGAAATAGCATCAAAAATTGTTTCATCGGCTAATTCACCCCAGATTCGGTTTTTCTTATCTACTTTTAGTGAAATTAACAAACGGTCACCGGTTTGAGGCCAGAGCGTGTTAATCGTGGGTAAGTCATCCAGTGAAACGGCAATGTCTTTGTTTGGTAACCCAATATCGACGAAAACTCCTAGGCGACGTTGGGAGCGGACAACCGTCCCAAAATCGTAATGGCCCACTTGGACCTTGGGTGCGTTTCTGGTGATTTGAAATTTATGGGATTCATTTTCGTACGTAAAGCCAGAAAATTGGCTCCCTAATTTCAGTGGTTTTAAGATTTCGGTTTTATCCAACTGGAAGGTTTCCCCATTCACTTGGACGAAGTAATACTTCTCGTTCTCGTCGGTTACCTTACCCTGAATAATCCGACCTAATAACTCGTTCATCTAGATTCCTCGTTTCTTATCTTCTCGGTTAGTTCTTGCAGTGCCTTATTTTACACGTATTCACTCGAATAAGCGAGTGGGAAATGGGAGAAGGCCTAATTGTAAGGACAATTGACGGCACGAAAAAAAGCCCATGAGCAAAATCGAAATTTTGTCACAGACTTTTCGTCAATTGTTTAAAGATTAAAGGGCGTTTGAAGCACCGTGATAAACGATACCGCGACGTGAGTCAACCGTAATCAATTCACCGTCAGAAATCTTTTCAGTAGCTGATGTAGCGCCAACGATAACTGGAATTCCCATTGAAATGCCAACAACCGCAGCGTGTGAAGTCAAGCCACCGTTTTCAACAACAACGGCACTAGACTTTTCAATAGCTGGCAAGTAATCCTTGTCAGTGTTCTTAGTGATCAAAATGCCACCTTCAACGGCTTTGCTGTTAGCTTCGTCAGCTGAGTTAGCAATAACGGCTTTACCAATGACAGTTTGGTCGCCGACACCTTGGCCTTGAACCAACTTTGAACCGATCAATTGGATCTTCATCAAGTTAGTTGTACCGCGTTCGCCAACAGGCACACCGGCAGTAATCAAGATCAAGTCGCCTTCTTTAGCTAAGCCAGACTCAACAGCCTTAGCAGCAGCTAAATCAAACATTTCATCAGTGTTTGATGGCTTTTCAACAACCATTGGGTAAACACCCCAGTTGACCATCAAACCACGACGAGTACGGTCATCAAATGTAATGGCAAGAATGTCAGCATCTGGACGGTACTTAGAAATCATACGAGCAGTGTAACCAGAAGAAGTAGCTGCAACGATTGTCTTAACGCCCAATGACTTAGCAACACGGGCTACAGAAGCACCGATTGATTCAGTCACGTCACCGTTGATTTCAGCGATGTCAGCAACACCGAAGTTACGAAGTGCGTTTTCAGCCTTAACATCGATACGAGCCATAGTTGCAACGGCTTCAACTGGGTATTCACCGTTAGCACTTTCACCAGAAAGCATCGTAGCGTCAGTACCGTCAAATACGGCGTTGGCAACGTCAGAAGCTTCGGCACGTGTAGGACGTGGGTTTTCTTGCATTGAGTCTAACATTTGGGTAGCAGTAATAACTGGCTTACCTAATTGGTTACACTTACGGATCAATGTCTTTTGTACCAAAGGCACGTTTTCAGTTGGAATTTCAACACCCATGTCACCACGAGCAACCATCAAACCATCTGAAACCTTGATGATATCATCAAAGTTGTTGATACCTTCTTGTGATTCAATCTTAGGGAAGATTTGAACATGTTCCATGTTCTTTTCCTCTAATAACTTATGAATATCAAGCACATCTTGTGGCTTACGTACGAATGACGCAGCGATGAAGTTGATGTCATGATCCAAACCAAAACGAATATCGCTTGAGTCTTTTTCAGTGATACCAGGAAGGTTGATAGAAACACCAGGTGCGTTAACACCCTTACGTGAACCTAAACGACCATCGTTTTGAACAGTAACAACTAATTCGCGGTTGGCTTCGTCCTTTTCGTCGATAAGCATGTCAAGCAAGCCATCATCGAATAAAACGTGTCCACCAACTTGAACGTCATCAAAAAGGCCAGGATAAGTAACAGCAATCTTTTCCTTAGTTCCTTCTAATGATTCGTCCATTGAAATCCGAAGTTGGTCACCAGTGTTGAATTGGATCTTACCTTCTTTTTGAACGGTCGTCCGAATTTCTGCACCTTTAGTATCGAGCATAAGACCAACTGTCTTACCAGTAATCTTTTCTGCTTCGTGTACCTTTTCAATACGGTCTAGGTGTTCTGCGTGATCACCATGTGAAAAGTTAAAACGGAAAACATTTGCACCAGATTCGATTAACTTAACAATAATGTTAACATCGGTGCTGGCAGGACCAAGGGTACTTACGATCTTGGTTTTCTTCATAAGAATTATCTCTCCTTTAAGTTAAGTATTACATCCCACTTGTAGGAACGATAAGTAGGAGGTCATACTTTTTTGATTCCGTTAGTATTCTAGCACTTTTAAAATGGGTTGTCTTTACCCTTTGTCTGATATTTCTCAAGTAACCGGTTTCATTTCAGAAAAATAAAAAATCCACATTATTTTCTAACGAATGTGGATTGAATTGTTGATTATTTTTCCTGTAACACGACATTGTTGGCACCCAAAAGCGTCACAAGTTGGTCCTTGAGGTCCGAAGCATCGGATAGCCACAGTTTTTGGTTCAAAAGCTGCTTCTCTTCGGTGACCGGCCGGTAAAGAATGACCGGTATTGATCCCGGAAACTGCCGTAAAATAGCAATCATCTCATCCCTCACCTCTTGATTATCATGGACCTCATCCATCCGGATAAACCAGCGAGAGGTTGATTTTTTCTCAGCTGGTTTCGTAACCGATTGACTCGGCAGCTGAACTTCACTAGCTAATTGAACTTGGTCGGCCACGATTTGAATCTCTCGTTGCTTTTCGACCTTTCCACGTACAACGATTACCTGTTCCTTAGTCAGCCAATCCGCCAGGTTCCGATACGTATTCGGAAAAATGGTGATACTAATTTCGCCAGTCAAATCTTCACCGGTCACGAACGCCATTTGATCACCACGCTTGGTCCGGATCACTTTGACTCGTTTGACATATACGAGAATGGTGCATGGTTTATTCAAAAAAAGGTCGCTCACCGCGGTCACGTTTAGTGCTTTAGCTAAATCTCGATACTCTTCAACAGGATGGCCAGATAAGTAGGCGCCTAACACCTGTTCTTCTTTATCTAATTTTTCAGAAAGTGATAAATCGGGTAATGGTCGAACCTTAGGCGCTAACTCTTCAAAGAGTTCAAGGCTTCCCCCACTAAGTTCAACACTACTTAAGAACTCGGGTAAAGCGTTAATCAGCTCGGCTCGGTTGGCCCCCAATGAGTCAAACACTCCCGCATAAATCAAATTTTCAATTAACTCCTGCTTTTGCCACTTACTACCGATGCGCATCAAGAACTCGTAAAAACTATTGAATCTGCCTTTTTCCCGCCGTTCCTCCAGCAGGTCCCGAAGAAAATCACGGCGAACTCCTTTGATTGAAGCCAAACCAAAGCGAATTTGGTCATCCTTAGCTTGATAGTAGGCGCTACTTTGATTAATGTCGGGTGACACCACCTGGACCTCATGCTGTTTAGCTTCCATCAAATAAACTTTAGTTTTGGCTGGATTATTCATCACCGAATTCAACAGTGCGGCATAGAAAGCCGTTTGATAGTGGACTTTCAAGTAGGCCATCTCAAACGCCATTTTACTATAGGCGACCGCATGCGACCGGTTAAACCCATAATTAGCAAATCGGTCAATATAATCAAACGTTTTCTCAGCAACTGCAGACGAATAACCCAGCTTGGCAGCCCCCGCCATGAACTTTTCCTTCATGGCATCCATCGTGGCTTTCTTTTTCTTACTCATAGCTCGGCGGAGCAAATCAGCTTCTCCAAGACTGAAGCCGGCCATCTTAGACGCCACCTGCATAACTTGTTCTTGGTAGACAATGATGCCGTAAGTATTAGCTAAAATGGGTTTCAACGAATCATCTGGATAAGTGACGGGTTCCTGACCATTTTTACGCTTAATAAAGTTATCGATATTATCCATTGGGCCGGGACGATACAACGCGTTCACGGCCGCAACCAGTTCAAAGCTGTCCGGTTTTAGTCGTTTTAAGACGCCCTTAATTCCGTTCGATTCAAATTGGAAAACGCCGTTCGTATCTCCCTTTGCAAACGCAGCTAACGTTGCAGAATCGCTGAGATCAACATTTTGAACGTTAAAAGCAGGATACCCCTGTCGCTTAATCGTTTGCAGGGCATCCGCCATGATACCAAGGTTACGTAGCCCTAGAAAATCCATCTTCAGCAGTCCCACCCGCTCGACAATGTCCTTAGCGTATTGGGTCATCATCATGGTTTCGGAACCACTTTGCAGTGGCACTAGATCAACGAGTGGTTCATCGCTTAACACAATTCCAGCCGCATGAGTCGAATAGTGACGAGGTAAGCCTTCCAGCTTACTAGCCGTTTCAAACAGCGTCTTATTGACTTCACTATCACTAATTAGATTCTTCAATTTTTGCGACTGGTTGAGCGCTTCTTTCAAACTAACGTGGAGGACACTTGGAATTGCCCGGCTCCACTCGGCTAGCTCAGTTGTCGATAAACCAAAGACTCGGCCAACGTCTCGAATAGCTTGTTTAGCCGCCAACGTCCCAAAGGTAATAATTTGGGCCACTTTTTGGTGCCCGTATTTTTGGTGAACGTATTCCAGAATCTCCTCCCGACGATTGTCGGGGATGTCCAGATCAATATCCGGCATCTGAGCGCGCTCTTCGTTCAAAAACCGTTCGAACAGTAAGTCGTACTCTAACGGATCAACATCCGTGATATTCAAAACGTACGCGACCAGCGACCCGGCAGCAGACCCCCGACCAGGTCCGGTAGTGACACCAGTTTCGTGTGCGTGACGAATAACATCCCAAATAATAAGGAAATAATCGTCGAAGCCCATTTTATTAATGACTCCCAGCTCTCGTGATAACCGTTGCTCATAATCAGCCGTTTTGTGCTGATGAGGCCGGTCCGCAAGGCGTTTTTTCAAGCCAATTTGGCACTGTTCTAGCAAAAAGGCTTGGCTAGATGTCCCGTTTGACGTTTGAAACTTAGGTAATCGTGGTTGTTGGAACTTTAGTGTGACGTTACTAGCTTCAGCGATTTTGCTGGTGTTTTGCGCTGCTTCACGCAAGTTAGCTTCAACAAACGCTGATTCAAACTCCGCAGCGGGCTTAAGCCAATGTTCCCCATTTTTTTGAGTAAGTTGACCAATGTTGCTAATTGTTTCGCCATCCTTAATTGCCCGTAGCACTTCAATACTAAAGTGATCGGTCGCATCAAGGTAATTGACCCGTGGTAAGGCAACTAGTTGAATGCGATAGTCTGCGGCGATTTTAGCAAGCAAATCACGATAAGCCAATGAATCAGTCACATCAACGCCAGCATAGAGGCTATCGGTATCAATCACGGCTTTTATCTCTGTTATGAGCTGGTCGATCTGCTCGGTATTGCGGTTCATCACCAGATCGTTTAATTCTGAATCATTAGGCATAATGTAGAATAACCCAGTCAAATAAGGTGCAATTTGCTTAAAGGTTAGTGTGTCGCCAATCGTATTTTTGAGCGTCGTCAGCTTCATTAAGTTCTGGTAACCGACATTGGTTTTGGCAATTAAAATTGTTGAATAAGTTTTATCAAAATTAAGGCTGCCCTGCAGCGTTAGGCGAAGACCGATGAGTGGCTTAATTCCATTTTTTAAACAGGCGTTATAAAAATCGACGGCCCCGTACATGACTTGATTATCGGTCAAGGCGATGGCCTGGTAGCCCCGGGCTTTAGCGGTGCTCACCAATTGGTCGATTGTGGTGGTACTTTGGAGTAAACTAAAGGTGCTAATAACTTGCAATGGAACAAAGCTCATTTCCCTCATCCTTTCTGTTGCCATTATACCAAACCCATCCCCAAACGTTTTGGTAAATATAGAATTGCATTTTTAAGTTTCTGTGCTAAAATTTTAATGATTGAGAGGTGCAACTCGATGAAAATTATTGAAGCAAATCTCGTTGTTATTTTCTGGGCATTCATTTTCGGTGAAGTTATCGGTTATATCGGTAGTAAGCTTGAAGTGATGACGTACAGTCCATTAACCATTGGTATTGTTGCCGTTATCGTCGGCCTCGTCTTCACAAATGGCTTAAAGCTATTAGGACGCGCAGATTAAAACAATTAGAACAAACAAAAAGAACCGAAACTCATTAACTGAGTTTTGGTTCTTTTTTATTTACTTAACGTTAAAGATAAGCTGATCATCAGCCACATCAATGACAACTGAATCGTTTGGCTTAATTTTATTGCCAATTAATAGGCGTGCCAGTGGCGTTTCAACCTCGTTGGTAATCAAACGGCTTAATGGTCGGGCACCATATGCAGGTTCATACCCTGCTTCGGCTATCCACTTCTCAGCCGCTTCGGTAATGGTTAATTGAATGTTTTGATCTGCCAATCGCTTGGACAATCCTTCAATCAATTTACCGACAATTTGCGTCACTTCTGAAATTGAGAGTGGCGTGAACATGATGGTATCGTCGATTCGGTTTAAGAATTCTGGTCGGAACGTTTGCTTGAGCACTTGGTCAACCTTATCCTTGGCTTCCGTCGAAATGATGCCGTGTTCATCGGTGCCATCCAGTAAAATCTCGGAGCCCAGGTTGGAGGTCATGATCAAGATTGTATTCTTGAAATCGACAGTGTGTCCTTGACCATCCGTCAATCGACCATCATCCAAGACCTGAAGTAAGACGTTGAACACATCGGGGTGCGCCTTTTCTACCTCGTCAAACAAGACAATGGCATAGGGATGACGACGAACGGCTTCCGTCAGTTGTCCGCCCTCTTCGTAACCAACGTATCCGGGCGCCGCACCGACTAGCCGGGAAACTGATTCTTTTTCCATATATTCACTCATGTCGATTCGAACCATTTCCTGTTCAGAATCAAAGAGGTCTTCAGCCAGCGCCTTAGCTAATTCAGTCTTACCAACCCCGGTCGGACCAAGGAAGAGGAAGGAGCCCAGTGGCCGACTTGGGTTTTGCAATCCTGCTCGTGAACGGAGAACGGCATCCGCAACCGCGGTCACGGCTTGGTCTTGACCAACCACGCGTTGATGTAGGTTATCTGCTAAATGCAGTAACTTATCTCGTTCACTCTGAACTAACTTAGCGACCGGAATGCCAGTAATTCGAGCAACCGCCGCCGCAATTTCGTTTTCAGTGACTGACTCTTCCACCAACCACTCACCGGAATGATCAGTGGCCTCCATATCAGCGAGTTCCTTTTGAAGTTTAGGAATCGTACCGTGTTGGAGCACCGCAGCTTTATCCAAGTCGTAGCGACTTTCTGCGTCTTCCAAATCATGTTGTGCTTTGTCCAGCTCGGCCTTCTTTTGTGACAAGGCATCCAGAGACTTCTTTTCTTGATCCCAACGCGCTGCCAAATTAGTCACGGTTTCTTTGGTATCCGCTAATTCTTTTTGTAATTTCTCCAAACGTGCTTTCGACTCAGCATCCGTTTCTTGCTTGAGGGCGCGTTCTTCGACTTCCATCCGCATCAACTTCCGACGCGCTTGGTCTAATTCCGTTGGCGCAGAGTTCATGGCAACCCGAATTGTGGCCGAAGCCTCATCAATTAAGTCAATCGCCTTATCAGGTAAGAAGCGATCGGTGATATAGCGATCGGATAACTTGGCTGCTGCAATCAACGCGTTATCGTGAATCCGAACACCATGGTGAATTTCAAATCGTTCACGTAGTCCACGCAAGATGGTCACTGTATCTTCCACGCTAGGCTCAGAAACAAGGACCCGTTGGAACCGTCGCTCGAGTGCCTGATCCTTTTCAAGGTATTGGCGATATTCATCTAGGGTTGTTGCCCCAATCAAGTGAAGCTCCCCTCGCGCCAACATTGGTTTCAACAGGTTGCCAGCATCCATGCTGCCTTCCGTCTTCCCAGCGCCGACGATATTATGAATTTCATCGATGAACATGATGATACTGCCATCGCTCTTTTTAACTTCTTTTAGAACCGACTTCAAACGTTCTTCAAATTCACCACGGTACTTCGCCCCGGCAATTAATGATCCCATATCTAACGAGAAAATGGTTTTGTTTTTCAAGTTTTCGGGGACGTCACCCTTCACAATTCGTTGGGCCAATCCTTCAATGATAGCCGTTTTACCGACACCAGGTTCCCCAATTAAAATTGGATTATTTTTGGTTTTCCGAGAGAGAATCCGGATGACGGATAAGATTTCTTCGTCTCGACCAATGATGGGATCCATTTTACCGGAGCGCATTGCTTTAACTAAATCTGTGCCATACTTCTCCAGAGCTTGGTAATTATCCTCTTGGTTCTTAGATGTGACGCGTTCGCCACTTCGAATAGATTCAACGGCATTTCGCATCATTTGCTCCGTCACGCCAGCCGACTTAATGAAACTAGTCAGCTTCTCACCATTCAATTGCATCAACGCAATCGCGAGGGTGTCGGTGGCAATATAATCGTCGTGAAAATCACGTTGAATTTGCTCCGCCTTTTGGAACAGCGATAAGGCGTTTGGCGATAACGTTTGACCATATGTGACGTTGTCGCCTTCGACCACACTAATTTCATCAAGTTCTCGATCAATTTCGGTTTCAGTGGCTTTTAAGTCGACACCAGCTTTGCTAAAAATTTCTCGAACTAGTTCACCTGGTTGCAACATCAGTTTAAACAGGTGTGAAACATTAATAGCCTGGTGCTTTCGAGTTACCGCAACCTGTCGAGCCTCGTTAATCACATCCACAACTGCTTGTGTCATTTGATCTGGATTCATTAAACTTTCACCCTCCATTTATTCAAATTCTTACGATACCGTGATTTTAACATAGGAAAAAGGTCAGGTGTTAAAATTTGACCTTTCTTGACCTTTTTTTAATAAAAAAGGACGGTCCCCCGTCCTCTGCGCTTATTTGCTATTTAGTTCGTTAATTTTCAGAAGCACATCAGTGGCTTTTGCCATTGTCTGCTCGGAAACATATTCAAAGCGGCCATGCATGTTTTCCCCACCGGCGAACAAGTTAGGTGTGGGGATGCCCATGAAGGAAATCTTAGAGCCATCCGTTCCACCACGAACGGGTGCAATATCAGGTTTAATGTTTAAATCCTTCATGGCTTGCTCTGCCAGGTTCACAACCGTCATATCCTGTTCAATGACCTCACGCATGTTGTAGTACTGGTCACGAATGGTAACCTTCACGCGTTCAGAACCATAGGCCGCATTCATCTTATCCGCGATTGCTTTAAAGAGGGCCTTTTGTGCTTCAAACTTGGCTTTATCATGATCCCGAATGATGTAGCCCATCGTTGCACTATCAGTCGTTCCCGTCATGCGATATAAGTGGAAGAACCCTTCGCGCCCATCGGTTTTCTCTGGACGTTCGTTTTCTGGCAACTGAGCATGGAAATCCATAGCCAATTGGAGTGCGTTTACCATGACGTCCTTAGCTTCCCCAGGATGGACGTTGGTTCCGGTGATGACCACTTGGCCATCAGCAGCGTTAAAGGTTTCGTATTCCAGCTGTCCTAATGGGCCACCATCAACCGTATAGGCCATATCCACCTTGAAATCGTCAACGTCAAAATGATCGGCACCCGTGCCAATTTCCTCATCAGGTCCCAAGCCAACCATCAACTTACCGTGCTTCACTTCTGGATGCGTCATTAAATACTCCGCAAAAGTCACAATTTCAGCCACGCCAGCTTTGTCATCGGCACCTAAGAGTGTTGACCCATCCGTGGTGATTAACGTGTCACCTTGGTAGTGCTTTAAATTAGGAAAGACTTTGGGGTCCAACACGTATTGGCCAGCTTGATCCAACTTGATGACTGATTCGCCATCATAGTCTTCAACAATTTGGGGTGCTACATTTTTGGCGGTGAAGTCCGCCGTATCAATATGAGAAATAAAGCCGATGGTTGGGACTTCATGATCCAAATTAGATGGAATTGTCCCAATGACATACCCACTCTGCACATTAATATGGACATCCGATACGCCAAGTTGTTTAAGTTCTTCGGCTAAGTCCTTCGCAAATTCTGCCTGAGCAGGAGTTGATGGCACCGTCCCCGTTGTTTCATCGGATTGGGTGTCACGTTCAACGTACTTTAAGAATCTAGGAATCAAGTTTTCATATTTTGTCATGGCCAACTGCCTCTTTCCTAAATAAATGTAAATGGATCTGTGTTCAATTCCGACATCGTGATGTCGATGTCCCAATTGTTTTCTAATCGCCATTGATTAAAGAGATGCTTAAGACGCGGTTTGCAAACACTCTCGATATGATGACCTGGGTCAACGACTGAGAGCCCAGCCGCTAACATATCATGCGCAGGATGATAGGAAATATCGCCCGTCACATAAACGTCTGCTTGCTGCTTTAAAACGTCTGGATAAAACCGGCCACCGGAGCCGCCAAGAATCGCAACGCGGTGCACTAATTTATCTGGTGTGTGACTAATTAAGCGCAACCCTTTAACATCAAACGCCGTCTTGCAACTTTCAGCGAATTCTCGGATCGTCATCGGTTTTTCTAATTCGCCAACTCGGCCCATCCAAATCGACCGGCCCTCATTATGCAGCTGAACGACTTCATAACTAGGATTTGCTAGGGGATGAACTTCTTTCATTAAAGCAACCGTCTCCGCCAAGTCCGCTTGACGAACTTTTAACTTCAAGGAAACCATGTCGGCCCAAGTGCGTTCACCGACGACACCGTTCATGCCAGCTTGATCATCCGTCGGGGTGAACCAACTAATTCCAGATGTCTGAAAACTGGCATCACTCACACTATCTCCCGCTCGTCTATAGGCGGCAAGTGCCAAACGAACTGCATCAATATCATTACTAGGGACTTGAATGGAGAGGAGATACTCTGGCTCATTTTGCCTGAAAACTAGCCCACTTGTATGACGCAAGCTAATTACTTGTGCTAGCCAATCATTCATCCCACCGGGGGCGTTGTCCAAATTAGTGTGCGCTGAATAAACCACAATATCATGCTTCAGCAAATCCGCATACATTTGGTTTTGGGGATTTGCTAAGTCTAAATTCTTGGCGGGACGAAACATCAGGGGATGATGCGAGAAGATAAAATCGACCTGATTTTCAATTGCTTCGGCAACAACTTCAGGGCGCACATCCAATGTCACCATCACTTTTTTAACGTCTTGGTTCAAAGAACCAATCTGAAGGCCAACTGGATCGTTGGGTTCAGCAATTGACTTTGGTGCAAAAGCTTCAAACTTTTCAATTAGGATTCTGGCTTTCAAGCTAAGGCCTCCTCAATTAGTTTCATTTTGTGCGTGACCTGAGCCAGTTTATCTTCCGGTGGTGTCGTAGACTGTCTAATCTGTTTCTCAACGCCACGTAACCGGTTCAGCTCGGCAGTCCATTTATCAACGAAGACTGCTGACTTACTCTCTTTTAAAAACGGACCAAATAGCAATTGCGACTGATTATACTGTGGCGTATCTGTGACGAAATCTGCCACAATAATTTCATAGTAATGACCATCTTCGAATAAAATGGCCTCTTCCACAATTTGGTAATGATTTTGCTGCAGCCATCGACGAACATTCTCCTCGCCAATATTCGGCTGAAGGATTAATCGAGTCACACCTTTTAAGGCGGCTTTACCACTTTCGAGGATACTGCTAATCAGGGCGCCACCCATTCCAGCAATTGCAACAGTGTCAATTTGGTCGCTGGGTTCTACGGCTGCTAACCCATCAGCCAAGCGTGGATGAATCGTGGTTTCAAGTTGTTCACCCTCGATTTCCGTCTTAGCATTCTCATAAGGCCCCTTCACGACTTCACCGGCTACTGCGTAAGAAATGAGCCCCTTTTTTGCTAAATAAACTGGCAAGTAAGCATGATCCGAGCCAATATCAGCCAACCTAGCCCCCTCAGGAACCGATTCTGCCACCCGTTTTAATCTTTCAGATAAATGATTTCCGTCCATATCGTGTCTCCGTTCTCTATCAATCTTATGAAACTAGTATACGTTAATTAGCAGTGTGAATCAAAACGGTAATCCGCTTAAAGTCACAAAAAAAGAACCCATCATTTGATGGGCTCTTTACAGCCGAGATTATTCAAGGAAATCTTTAAGTTGTTTTGAACGTGATGGGTGGCGTAGCTTTCTGAGCGCCTTAGCTTCGATCTGACGAATTCTTTCACGCGTCACACCAAATACCCGACCAACCTCTTCAAGCGTGCGTGTACGGCCATCATCCAGCCCAAAACGCAAACGAAGTACGTTCTCTTCACGATCAGTCAACGTATCAAGTACACCTTCAAGTTGCTCCTTGAGTAACTCATAGGCGGCGTGATCTGCAGGACTGGTTGCATCGTTATCTTCGATGAAATCACCTAAGTGAGAATCATCCTCTTCACCAATTGGCGTTTCCAACGAAACAGGTTCTTGTGCAATCTTCAAGATTTCACGAACCTTTTCAGTTGGCATATCCATTTCGGCCCCAATTTCTTCAGGCGTTGGTTCACGACCTAAGTCTTGAAGAAGTTGACGTTGAATTCGGATTAACTTGTTAATCGTTTCAACCATGTGAACTGGAATCCGAATTGTCCGGGCTTGGTCAGCAATCGCACGCGTAATCGCCTGACGAATCCACCAAGTGGCGTAAGTTGAAAACTTAAATCCCTTGCGGTAATCGAACTTTTCAACGGCCTTCATGAGACCCATGTTACCTTCTTGGATTAGATCCAAGAATTGCATCCCACGACCCACGTAACGCTTAGCAATCGAAACAACCAAACGGAGGTTAGCTTCGGCTAATTGTTGCTTAGCTTCTTCATCGCCTTGTTCAATCTTCAAGGCTAATTCAACTTCTTGGTCGGCCGTTAGCAAGCTAACACGACCAATTTCCTTCAAGTACATCCGAACAGGATCGTTGATTTTCACACCTGAAGGCGCTGAAGTATCCTTTAGTTCCTTAGCAGTCACTTTACGAGCCGCTTTTAATGCCCGAAGATCTGGATCGCCATTGCCATCGACAACACTGATACCGCCATCTTCAACAGCTTCAAGCAACTTATCCATGTGCTTCTCGTCAAGGCTCAAAGGACCGGCAATTTTATCTGTCAATTCATCATAAGTGATGTGTCCTTCTTTTTTGTAATCCTTTAGTAACTGCTTAAGTTCTTTATCATAGGTCTTCTTATCAAACTTAACTGTTGCTTTTTTCTCTGTTGTCTTTTTTTCTGCCATTTAAATGCCTCCGTTTAAGCTTGTTTTTCGCGCTGCTTTTGCTGTTGCACCTTAATAATTTGGAAAGTTAGCTCCCGTTCACGACTGGTATCTCCTAGTCGTACCGCATCGGCTAATTGTCGTTGCAACTCCGCCAATTGATGCTCTAAAGGCGCTTGCTTCATGATAACGTGAAGATAGTCATCAATCTCAGATTCATCGCTTTCAACATTCATCTGAGAAAGCTCCAACGCAACTATGAGCTGTTGAAGTTTCTTTTCTCTGATGAAGTCGATAAAGCTAGCTGAGTCATATTGATTCTGATGTTTGGCGAAATACCCCTCAGCTAAGAGGAAGATTGATTGATAATCATCATGGATAAAATGAAACTCACTCATCCCCGTCACCTTCAGCCAAACACTTTGATCATGAAGCATCCGGTATAGCAGGTTGCGTTCGGCTCGCTCGACTTTGTCTAGTTTTCGAGGTTGCTCATAAGTGACTTCAGGTGTAACCGGTGCAACCTGGCGTTGCTGCCGCTCAGGTTGCGCCTTAGCAGGAACAATTGAAGCAAGTTGCCGTTTCAACGTTGACTTATCCAGCCCAAAATTATTGGCAAGCTGATTCAGATATAAATCTTGCTCGACAGGCGATGAGACGGTTGCTAGAACCTGAAGCACATCATTGATATATTCGAGTTGATCACTCTCATTTTCAAGGTTACGATTACGCTTCAAAAAACGCATCTTGAAGCTGATTGGTGTTTCAATTGCCGAGGTCACGAGCTCTTGAAATTTCTCAGCCCCATATTTTTTCAAAAATTCATCAGGATCCAATTTCTCAGGAATTTGCACGATATTTAACGTCAAACGCTGTTGATTGCTAAACAAACTAATTGCTCGGTTAGTCGCCTCTTGACCAGGATCATCCCCATCATAGCAAATCACTAATTTCTGAGTAATCCGTTCAATCGCATAAATCTGCTCGGACGTTAAACTGGTTCCCATAGACGCAATACCGTTTTTAATTCCAGCTCGATATGCCGCAATGACATCCATAAATCCTTCGAATAGCGTAACAGAACCCGTCTGGCGACTAGCGCCTCGTGCGATATCAAAATTAAAAAGGACCTTCCGTTTATTAAAAATAGTGGTTTCAGGACTATTCAAATATTTTGGTGAATTATCAGCCTTAACCAACATTCGACCGGAAAAGGCAATCGTTTTACCACTTTGATTGCGAATGGGAAACATAACACGTCCTGCAAAGCGATCCCGCAATTGGCCTTCCTGATTTTCAATGAACAGCCCAGACTGGCGTAGTAACTGAAAATCAGACTTTCTTTCTTGAAAGAACGGCAGTAACAGTCGTTTGTCTGGGGCAAATCCCAAATTGTAAGTCGAGATAATCTCGTCATCCAACCCACGGTCGTGAAGGTAGTCAAGCGCCTGTTCCCCCATTTCAGTATTAACTAAAATGTGATGATACAACTTGGCAGCTTGCTCATGCAGTTCAATCAATTGCTGATTAGCAGTTGATTCTTTGCTCTCACCTTCATTACCAGTGTTTTGGATATTTTCTGGTAACTGAATATGACTAAAATCGGCGACCTTAACGACCGCTTCCTTGAAGGACAGTCCCTCCAACTCCATTAAGAAGTTGAAAACACTCCCACCACGTCCACAGCTGAAACAATGATAAATCTGTTTGCTTTCTGAAACGGAAAACGACGGTGTTCGTTCTTCTTGGAAGGGACACAAGCCAAATAGGTTGTTCCCCGACTTCTTTAATTGGACGTATTGACCAATGACATCAGCAATATTGGTATCTTTCCGAACTTGTTCAATCACTTCTTCAGGTATACTTGCCAATTGATCACCTCCAACCTTGATAAACCAGTGAAAGCCATTTAGTAATCTGGATACTAAATGGCTTAAACCGCGTATTAACACAAAATATATGATACCACAATTGTGGTTGATTTCAACTTTAAGGTCTCAAGGGAGTAAAACTATTTGACGATGACTTGATCCAAGTCACCAAGATGAGCAGCCAAGTCAGCAATGACACTTAATTGGCTAATTCGGTTATTCTTAATTTTTTCATCATCTGCCATCACCATTGTGGCATCGAAGTATGCTTCAATAGCTGGTTGTAAGCCGGCCAATTGATCATATAACGCTGAAACTGAATCAAAATGAATGGCTGAAACAGCATCAAACAACTGCTTTTCGGCATCATTTTCAAAAAGGGCTGGATCGACTTCAACAGTCTGTGCTGAATCGGCCTTCTTTGAAATACGAATGACCCGATCAATCGCTTCGATAACAGGTTTAAAGTTTGCCTCATCTTTTTGAGCATCTAATACCGCTGCGGAATGGAATAGGTCAAAAATATCATCATTGGAACCAGCAATCACAGCATCAATGATGTCGTGACGCACCTTGTTAGCTTGGAGAACTGCCTTAACTCGGTCTTTAATAAAGGCCACAATTTCATTGAGTTGAACTGACTGATCTAGCTTTGGTGCGACCCCAGCCTTATCTTCAGCTTCGATAAAGTCCGCTGCCCATTCAGCAACTGGTAAGTGCCAGTCTAGGTGCTTCAAGATTCGAACAATTCCGTAAGCTTGACGTCTCAAGGCGTATGGGTCATTAGAGCCGCTAGGGATCATTCCGGCTGCAAAGAAGGTCAAAATACTGTCCAACTTATCAGCAATAGCAAGCACAGAGCCTACCTTCGTTTCAGGCAAATCTCCTTCAGCGGAAATTGGCATATAGTGTTCACGAATTGCTGTGGCTGTTTCGGCATCCTCACCTTGCAACAAGGCGTACTTTTCGCCCATGATACCTTGTAATTCAGCAAATTCACCCACCATACCAGTAACTAAATCAAACTTGTAAATCTGACTTGCCCGGTCTAAATGTGCAAGTTCGTCAGCTGATAAACCAACTCGTTCGCCCAAGATCTTCGCAATTTGTTGTACACGAGCCATTTTTTCAGCCATCGTACTGATCTTGTCGTGGAATGAAACTTCCTTTAGACGGTCCACATAGTCAGCAATCTTGTTCTTTTGATCCTCTTCATAGAAGAACATGGCATCTGAAAGTCTAGCGGTTAAAACCTTTTCGTTTCCGGCAATCACATTATCAATGAATTCACTGTTTCCGTTTCGAACCGAAACAAAGTTAGGCAATAGCGTCCCTTTTTGATCCAAAACATAGAAGAATCGTTGATGATCCTTCATGGAAGTGATTAAAACTTCATCCGGAATGGTCAGGTACTTTTGGTCAAAGCTACCGGCAAAAGCAGTTGGCCATTCGACCAAGTTGTTAACTTCTTCAAGCAAACTCTCATCAATGTTGATAATCCAGTTATTGTCAGTGGCAATCGTTTGGATTTGGTTACGAATCAGATCCTTCCGCTTTTGAGCGTCAGCAATCACAAATTCTTTTTCTAATGCTGCTTCATAATCGGTGGCATTCTTCAGATCAAAGTCATGGCCTAAGAATCGGTGACCAGTTGAATGATTAGCCGTCTTAACGTCTAAAATTTCGAACGGAACAACATCTTGATCTAACAAGGCAACTAACCATTTGATTGGTCGAACGAATTCAAAGTGATATGAGCCCCACTTCATCATTGTTGGGAAGGTCATGGACATAATCACGTCTTTTAACCCTTGAAGGACTTCCACAACGGGCTTACCCACAACATGCTTTTCAACAAAAACGTATTCAGTTCCCTTTAATTCTTTGAAAGTGATGTCATCTGTCGAAACGCCTTGACCCTTTGTAAATCCAATAGCTGCTTTTGTCCAGTTACCATCTTCGTCTAACGCAATTTTCTTAGCTGGGCCTTTCACTGTTTCAGAAATATCCGGTTGCTTGTCACTCAAGCCCGAAATGCTAACGGCTAAACGACGAGGAGTTGAAAAGTCCCGAATATCATCGAATTCAATTCGGTTTTCTTTCAAAAACTTACTAATCTTAGTGTGTAGTTGCTTAATACTTGGCGTTACAACGTGAGCTGGCATTTCTTCTAGACCAACTTCTAATAAAAATGTGTGTGCCATTATTTCTCCTCCTCATCAGCTAGTAAAGCCAGCCGTTTTTCTTCGTCCTTAATCAATGGGAAGCCAAATTTCTTGCGCTCAGCAACAAATGCTCGGGCAATCATCCGCGCCATGTTCCGGATACGTGAGAGGTAACCGGCACGTTCAGTAACAGAAACCGCACCACGCGCATCGAGTAAGTTAAAGGTATGTGAACACTTTAAAACATAGTCGTAAGCAGGATGCACAAGCCCATTTTCGATTTGAGCCTTTGCTTCCTTTTCGTAGACGTCAAATAAGTTCAGAAGCATTTCCTGGTTACTCTTTTCAAAACTGTAGGTTGAGTGTTCCACTTCAGGTTCACGGAAAATGTCGCCATATTGAACGCCGTCGCCCCATTGCAAATCAAAGACAGAGTTTACGTCTTGAATGTATGATGCGAGTCGTTCGAGACCGTACGTAATTTCTGAAGTAACAGGATCAACTTCTAAACCACCAACAACTTGGAAATACGTGAATTGCGTAATTTCCATGCCATCAAGCCAAACTTCCCAACCAACACCGGCACAACCCATTGAAGGGTTTTCCCAGTTGTCTTCGACAAACCGAATATCATGTTCGAGAGGGTTAATACCTAATTCCTTCAAACTACCCAGGTATAAATCTTGGATATTTTTGGGCGCTGGTTTCATCACAACTTGAAATTGATGATGTTGGTAAAGACGATTAGGGTTTTCAGCATAACGACCATCAGCTGGACGTCGAGAAGGTTCCACATAAGCCGCATTCCATGGCTCTGGACCGATTGCTCGTAAAAAAGTATAGGGACTCATAGTTCCGGCCCCTTTTTCGGTATCGTACGCTTGCATCAGCATACAACCTTGTGCAGACCAATACTGCTGTAACTTCAAAATAATCTCTTGTAACGTTAACTTCTTTGTCATCACTATTCTCCTTTTCAAATAAAAAATCCCCACGCAGACTCGAAAAGTCTACGTAGGGACGATAGGTATCGCGGTTCCACCCTACTTCTGGAGAAACTCCAGCAGCTTCATTATTTAACTTAAGTGCTCCGAAAGTGCCAAACGTCGAGCATTATGGCTTCCTTTCACTGACGAAGCCTCGCTACTTCTCTTACTCACGTTATTCTTTCATCGTTGCGTGAATCAATACTGTTTAATCATAGTCAATCATGACTAAGTTGTCAATCCGAATCCGGTGTGAGTGGGCTTTCCCACTCGTTCATTTGATCAATAAACCGTTTACTCTTGGGATGCACCCCTACCGTATCATTATAAATCTGGTCCAGAAAACGGCGTAAATGCTTCTTAGTCTCGGTTTTCACGGCAATTGAGTTCAAAGTTGCCAAATCAAGCACCGAAAACTGGCGAAGATAAAAAACGGTTCGCTGATCCAAATGCAGACGACGGGGATCCATATGATAGTGTCGTGGACACAACAAGCCACCATACGATTCCGAGTAATCGAGCGGTGGCTTGGACTCACCGCAAATCACACACCCTCGTAATTCCGGTTGCACACCAAAAACGGGTAACAATTGGACTTCAAAAATATTGGCAATGACCGCGGCATCCAGTCCTTGATCGATTAATCCCATTCCAGCGTGAAGCTTATCGTACCACTCGGGTATGGGTTCCGAATCTGGAAACGCAAAATCAAGAAGACTCATGATGTAGGTCGCGTAAGCATTTTTGAAAATATCCTCAGAAATGTGGCTGAAGTGTTCAGTCGCTTTGCTGGCATTGACGTATGACAAGCCCTCTTCACGTATATCGCCAACATAGTGACCATACGTAAAAGGTAGAATATCCCCCGTCAGCTTGAAGCCCCGCTTTTTAGCGCCACGAACAAAGAACATTTTCTTACCATGTTCAAGGGTCAGCATTTTAACCAACAAATCGCGTTCTTGGTAGTCTTTCCGGTACATGATAATTCCATGAAAATCCGTCACTTTATGACGCTGTGCCACAAGCATTCACCCTCTAATAGTCATCCTTACGATAACCGTATGATTGTAATGCAGATGCCTTGTCACGCCAGCCAGGAACAACCTTAACCCAAAGCTCAAGGTAAACCTTGTCACCCAATAAATGTTCGATGTCTTTCCGAGCAAGCGTCCCGATTTTCTTCAGCATCGAGCCACCCTTACCAATTAAAATACCTTTTTGAGTTGGTCGGTCGACAACAATTGTGGCCTGAATATGAATTTTTTCTTCATCTTGACGGGCCATTTTTTCAATTACAACCGCAACTGAATGAGGAATTTCTTGACGAGTAAGTTGTAAGACCTTTTCCCGAATCAGTTCCGCCACAACGAAACGTTCCGGGTGATCGGTAATTTGGTCTTCAGGGTAATATTGAGGACCTTGTGGTAAATTGCCAACCAAATTATCAAGCAATTCGTCCACGTTGTTTCCCTCAAGAGCTGAAATTGGGTAAACCTCTTTCCAGTCCAAGGCGTTCTTATACTGGTCCATCACGACTAATAAGTCATCCGGATGGATTTGATCAATTTTGTTGATAACCAAGTAAATTGGCTTTTTAACCTCTTTTAAGCGATCGATGATGAAGTTGTCTCCGGCACCACGCTTCTCATCGGCGTTCACCATGAATAACACAGCATCGACCTCATTAAGAGAAGATAGCGCTGATTTCACCATGAAATCACCCAAGCGGTTTTGTGGCTTATGGACACCAGGCGTATCGATAAAGACGATTTGAGCCTCATCAGTGGTATAAATTCCTTGAATCTTGTTTCGAGTTGTCTGAGCTTTGTCCGACATAATGGCCACTTTTTGGCCTACGACACGGTTTAAAAATGTTGATTTGCCGACGTTTGGTCGACCAATGATAGCTACGAATCCTGATTTAAAATTTGGATTGTCCAATAGTTAAATCTCCTCTTCTTATTTGATAAATGCTAATAGTGCCTGTCCAAACACAATGAGTCCGATAATCACAGCAAACAAGGCTGATAGCAAAACGCCACCGGCCGCGACATCTTTAGCGCGTTTAGCGAGCGGATCGTACTTGTGGTCCACAATCAAATCAACAACTGCTTCAACAATCGTATTCAAAGATTCCGCCGAAATGACCGCAAATAATGCAAAAATCACCCACAGCCATTGGTCCAGATTAATCTGAAGTAAAAAGCCTAAAATCACCGCAAGCGTAGCAAAAACTAGATGCTTACGAAAATTCCGTTCCGTTGTGACCAAACAATAGATACCGTTCATCGCGTGACCGAACGACTGTAGAAAATTTTTATTTTTAGTGGTTTGTTTATCGTTTAAGCCCATAAGCATCCAGTATATCCCTCTGTAGTTTGAACATGACTTTTTCGTCCTCTGGTTCCATGTGATCGTATCCGTTCAAATGCAGGAAACCATGAACCACCAAGAAGCCTAATTCCCGTTCAAACGAGTGCTCCAAAAATTCGGCTTGCTCACCAACTTTGTCCATCGAAACAAAGATATCACCGATATTCTTTGGGATTTCTTCACTTAACTCATCATCAAAATTGATTGGAAAGTCGTCTTCACCATCTTCAATAGCAAAACTAATCACATCCGTAGCACGGTCTACGCCACGGTATTCCTTGTTGATGGCCTGAATTTCTTGGTTGTTGGTCAAAGTTACTGACATTTCAGTGTTTTCTGGCAACTCAATGTACTTGCCAGCATATTCCAACACATTTTTGATTAACGAAACATGTTCTTCTGAGACACCATTTGCAGTTTTATCATAAATTTCTAGATCCATTAAAATTACGCCCTACTTCCGTTAGTTTCTGTTGCTTCATAAGCATTAATAATACTTGCCACAACAGGGTGACGCACAACATCATCCGAACTAAATTGAACGAATTCTATGTGACTAACGCCCTTTAAAATGTGCTGTGCCTGAATCAAGCCACTTCTGGCATTGCTAGGTAAATCAATCTGAGTTACATCACCATTCACAATCATTTTTGAACCAAATCCAAGTCGAGTTAAGAACATCTTCATTTGTGAGTTGGTGGTGTTTTGTGCCTCATCGAGAATGACAAAAGCTGTATCAAGCGTCCGACCACGCATGTAGGCAAGCGGTGCGATTTCAATAACGCCACGATCCATCAAACGCGCAGTATGTTCAGCACCCAAAATCGCGTAAAGGGCATCATAAACTGGACGTAGGTATGGATCGACCTTTTCTTTTAAATCTCCAGGTAAGAAGCCAAGACTTTCGCCGGCTTCAACAGCCGGACGAGTCAAGATAATCTTATCAACGTCGCCACGTTTTAATGCGGCAACGGCCATAACAACTGCCAAATAAGTCTTACCTGTACCCGCCGGACCAATACCAAAGGTAATATCATTATCTTTGACCGCGTGCACGTACTGACGTTGACCGTAGTTCTTCACGCGAACCGCTTTACCTTTGTTATCCTTAATTAAGGTCTCTGTATAAAGATCCTTAAAGTATTCCAAGGTGCCGCGTTCAGCCATTTTCATGGCACTCACGATGTCAGTGCTATTCAACTGAATTCCCTGATCAATCAGATGGGTCAGATTCTTTAAAATTTCTAACACGAGTTGAACTTCTGTTTCAGAACCGGAAACCTTGATTGAGGCGCCAAACGGCTTAATCTCAACATGCATACCCTCTTCTAGGATAGCGACGTACATATCTTGCGTCCCCAGAAGTGCCACACTTTGCTCCGGCTTTTCTAATATATATTCTTTTTCAATGCTTGGATTATCTGCCAAAAATAGGGAGCTCCTTTTATTTGTATTAGTTAAAAACAGACAAATTGCCATTCTATTTACATGGTTAATTGTATCTAACTAGGCCAAAAGGTGCAATTAAATCGTTGGATAGTTTAGGAAAGTTAAGGTTTTTTGTCACAAAAAAGTCGCGATACGCTTTACGCATCACGACTTTATAACGGGTTATTTCAATAAATCCTTAACTGTTTGATTAACAACGTTACCATTGGCACGGCCCTTAACAGCAGCCATCACTTTACCCATGACCTTACCAAAATCGCCCATGCCCGCTGCATTCGTATCAGCAATTGCTTGCTTAACGATTGCTTCGACTTCTTCTTGGCTCATTTGCGCCGGCGCATACTTTTCAACGATCTTGATTTCTTCCTTTAAAGGTTCTACCAAGTCTTCACGACCCGCCTTGTCAAACTCAGCTAAAGACTCTTTACGTTGCTTTAACTCACGTGAAAGAACAGCAATTTCATCATCTTCAGTTAAATCATGTTCGAGCTTGACGCGTTCGTTAGTCAAAGATGTCTTGATTGAACGAATAACGTTCAATGAGATTTTATCTTTTGCCTTCATCGCCGTTTTTAAGTCTGCCGTTAATTGATCTTGTAATGCCATTGTGTCCGTGCCTCCTAGGTTTTTAGTAACAAAAAAGCCCCTGGTATCCAGGAGCTTTGTCTTAGAATCGCTTCTTGTTCTTACGTTTACGTGCTGCTTCTGATTTCAGCTTCTTTTTGACACTTGGCTTCTCGTAGAACTCACGCTTACGATATTCCTGTAATGTACCGCTTTTAGAAACTGTACGTTTAAAGCGTCGAAGAGCATCATCAAGAGACTCGTTTTTACGAACAACTGTCTTTGACATATGAAAATCCCTCCCTCCGAGCTCTAGTATACTGTTATCGGTTCGTCACCTAACAGTTCTTATTAATTATACATAATGAGCTTATACTCGTCAACGGTTACGCACGAATTTATTCAGGTTATTTTGAATTATTTTTCATTTTGACTCATGTTAGAATAGAGAATAGTAAAACTAATCCTACTGGAGGCCCTCATGAAAAATCTAGACGTGTTTATTGTTTCCGATTCATCTGGTGAAACCGCGCTCACCATCGCTCAAACGGCAATGGCCCAATTTCCCGGCGTTCATCCCGTATATCAACGCTTTCCGTTTATTCAAACGGAGTCGATACTCCATAGTATTTTAAACCTTGCACAAAAAAAGCAAGCCATCATTTTTCACACCCTAGTCACCCAAAAATTGAGTAACATTGTGGATGCTTTCGCAGACGCAAACGACATTGACCACTTTGATTGTATCCAGCCCGCATTGAACGCTGTGGCACGGCGAACCGAAGAGGAACCAATGGAGGTTCCAAGTCTAAATCATAACTTGACCGAAACTTACTTTGATCGTATTGCCGCAATGGAATTTGCAGTCACCTATGATGATGGCAAAGACCCCGCCGGACTGGCAAAAGCCGATATCGTACTTTTAGGTGTGTCTAGAACCTCAAAGACCCCACTTTCACTCTTTTTAGCTAACCGTGGGCTCAAGGTAGCCAACTTACCACTGGCACCCAAAACCCAATTACCAGATGAGCTCTGGGAGGTCGATTCTAGCAAGATCATCGGTCTGACAAATGATCCTGGCACCCTGCGTAAAATTCGAAAGGAACGGATGATTTCGTATGGGCTGCCAGCTGAAAGTGCTTATTCTGATACTGAAGAAATTAAGCAAGAACTCGATTACGCCTTAAAGCTCTACAAGAAATTAAATTGCTTAATCATTAATGTGGCAAACAAGTCCATCGAAGAAACTGCTTCGCTCATTATGGAGAGTCTAAATATTGATAATCAAGATTTCACTTAATAGGTGCTTGATTTAAAATATCATCCATTAAGTTCTCATTGAATTGACCAGCTTTAAACATGGCGACTTCATATGGATGTGGCGAGTATTGATGCTTCTTGTCAGGACCAACAAATGGTGTTTCCATGATTTTGGGAACAGTCGCTAATCTCTCGGAATGGGCAATTTCATTTAAGACGTCAAAGCCTAAAAAGCCATAGCCAATAACTTCGTGACGGTCTTTATGGGCGCCTTGCTCGTTCTTTGAATCATTCAAATGCACCACTTTTAGCCGATTCAAGCCAATGACCTCATCAAAGTGATCAAGTACGCCATTGAAATCTGTTTTAATATCGTAGCCCGCATCACTAGTATGGCAGGTATCAAAACACACTGAAAGTTTTTCATCATGGTCAACTTGGTCAATAATCGCCTTAAGTTGTTCAAAGGATGTGCCGACCTCAGTTCCCTTACCCGCCATCGTTTCGAGTGCGATTTGGACATTTTGGTCAGGATCAATGATTTGATTCAAACCTTTTGCAATTTGAGCGATGGCTGCTTCTTCTCCGGCACCCACGTGCGCTCCAGGATGCAGCACAATTTGTGTTGCCCCGAGTGCCTCAGCCCGTTTAACCTCTTCTCGTAAAAAGGCCACCGCAAATTCAAAGCTTTCCGGTTTAGTAGTATTTCCCAGGTTCACCACGTAAGGTGCGTGAACGACCACTGGCGAAATACTATTTTTTTTGGCTAAAGCTTTCCCCTCAGTAATTTTAAGTTCTTCAATTGGTTTACGTCGTGTATTTTGTGGGGCGCCCGTATAAATCATAAACGTGTTTTCCCCAAAATCTAAAGCTTGTTCTACTGAGCCTAAAAACTGCTTAGGCATCTTCATGCTAACGTGTGATCCGATTAATAACTGACTCATTTTGATTCCTCCCTAATATCAAATCTGCCAATTTTTCACTGGCTTCACCATTTTCAAAACTACAGAATTTATCATAAAAAGCAGCATATTTTTGCTCGTATTCCGGGAATCGTCCCTGTTCAGCAAACTGTCGCAATGACTCATAAAATGCAGATTGCTCGGTCACTAAAGGCCCTGGAATTTCAGTTTGATAATCGAAATAAAAGCCTCGTAACTGATCACGATAATGTGCCAAATCATAAGCGTAAAATAACATTGGTTTCTTCAAATTTGCAAAGTCAAACATAACAGATGAATAATCGGTTATGAGTAAATCGGCAATCAAATACAACTCGCTGATGTCAATATCCGCTTCAATTGAGACCCGATCCTCAAATCCAGTAATATCGATTAAATCCTTTACCAAATAATGTGGGCGGATAATCAGATGATAATCCGAACTAACTGTTTCAAAAAAAGCTTTCAAATTGAATGGTAATTCGAACTGATATTGCCCGGTTTTAATCGCTTGGTCATCACGCCAAGTCGGCGCATAAACGATGACTTTTGTCGTGGTATTACCGATTAGTCGCTTTTTAATTTGACTGACTTCATTGGAACTTGTGTGATACAAATAATCATTTCTGGGATAGCCAACTTCGAGAAACTGGCCTTGGAATGCAAACGCACGTGCAAAGATTTCCTTGGAGTATTGGTTCGGCGCAATCAAGTATTGCCAACGCCCTGCTTCGGCCGCAAATTGTTGCTTGTACTTAGCAGTTGTTGTCCCTGGAATATTGACATCTTCAATATCGATTCCAAGTTTCTTAAGGGGTGTGCCATGCCAGGTTTGAATATACGTGGTGCCCCGATTCTTATGCCACCACAACGGCATCCGACTGTTAAATACCCAAAACTCTGCTCTGGCAATCACCCAAATCCACTTTAACGAGAATCGTTTAAGAAGCTGAACCTCTGGAAACTCTTGATGCACCTTAGCAAAAACCCGAGGCTTAACTCCAAAGTAAAGTTGTGTCGCTTTTACCTCTGGTCGACTGGCCAATGCGCGGTAAATGGCGGCGGGATTATCGCTAATATCCTTGCCATTGAAGCTTTCAAAAATGACGGTACCTTTTTTAACGGGCAAACAAATAAACCCATCGTTTAAAACGATGAGTCCGCCCCGAATGATTATTTTAATGAAGTTAATTAATTTTTGCATCCGCATTTGAGGGCCTCCAACTGGATCTTACTAAATTAAGTCAACAAATCGAGATCTGAACTTGTAGTGCAAGTGTGAACCTACTAGTAGGAAGAACAAGACAATTAGCCAAAAGACGATTGTCAGTGTTGGTTGTTCCCAGAACCAAACCTTCCCCACCATTGATTGTCTAAAACCAGACACGATGTAGAAGAATGGGTTTAACTGTAGGATTCGAACGAAAATAGCTGGGAAAGAATCCGTTTCAAAATTGAACAGCACACCAGACATGTAGAAAAGCATTCTCATGAATGATTGAAGTAAAACGTGGAAATCTCGTACTAAAATTGAAACTGCTGAGTTAAAAATGCTCAAGGCCAACATCAGCATAATCATGCTAAAGAAGTAATAGACAAATTGGAGCCAATAGATTGATGGCGTGACGTGATTCATCAGGCCTACCACAATAGAAATCACTAGCATGGTCCAGAAAGAGTTCAAATTGCCGACAATCTTAATTGTTGGCAAAATTGAAACTGGAAACTTCATTTTTGAAACCATTCCAACTCGTTGAAAAATACTCTTCGAGGCATCTAAAATCGCCCGGTTCATGAAGAACCATGGCGTAATTCCAATCATCATCCATGGCAAATATGAAATACCATGCATAGATGATCCACCGTGTTTTAGGCCAACCCCAAAGACTAACCAGTAAATTCCAATTTGAATTAATGGGTATAAGTATTCCCAAACTAAACCAAGATAATGGCTTTGATAACTCGCCATATCCTCATATTTTGAAATCCGGAAAATGATACCCAGATTCTTAATTTGTTCCTTAAATAACGTAATGACCTCTTTCAAGCCACTGACACTCCCTTGTTTTAATACACTTATTTTTTCTTTAATAGTTTCTGGTAATGGTCGACAACCCGCCCGGTTGCTAACCCATCGTTGTAGGTGTTCCAAGTCTCGTTAAATCGAGTAAAATCAGTTGTTGAATTTGCCTTAATAGCTGCAGTTAAGCCGGTGACAGTTTGAACTGGTTCCGTTGGCAATCCTGCTAATAAGTCAGTTTGAATGCCAGGATTCTGCTCATATGCCGGTAAATCAAACATAAAGAAAATTATTGACTTAGCGTTTTTCAGCAAGGCAAAGTCAAACGCCACAGACGAGTAGTCCGTAATCAACGTATCCGTCACCGTTAGGATATCAGCGGTCGAAAGCTGGTCATAAAACTTGATGCGTGAATTACTATAATGACGTAACTGCGCCTCTTGTTGCTTAAGTACCGGGTGTAGTTTAATCACCACAATTGCTTCTGGGTCTGCATTGAAAGCATCCATAATCCCATCAGGCAGTTCGAACTTAATGCCCTCCCGATACGTCGGTGCATAAAAGATAACACGTCGTCCAAGCAGTTCCGGTGCCACTCGTTGAACTCGATTTCGAGCCCGTTTGATCCAGGTTTCGTGTAAAAACCGATCCGAACGTGGATAGCCAAGCAATTTAATGTGGTTATCCGCAATATGATAACTATTTTGGAAGACTTGCCCCATGGCTTCAGATGCCACAACAAAGTCATCAAAATGATCATAGACGGCTTGAAAGCGACGTTTATCAGCATTTGAACGTTTGTCTGTTGCTTTATCTTCCCAGCCAAATCGCTTGATGGCACCGTTTGCGTGCCAAAGTTGCACAATCTTCATACTATTCGGATGAGCCAAACCACCCAAAAAGGCGTAGTAATTATCGCAAAACAAAACGCGAGCTTGCATTACCAGCGGAATGTATTTAAACACGAAGCTTAAATTATTCCGAAATTGGATTGTCCGGATTCCCCGGGCAGCAAGATCAGTTGCTGCGGCTTCAATGCTAGGCTCGTAAAAGACAATAAGGTGTTTCTTGTTAGGCATTTTCTTTGCCATAGCTTTAATTAAATCCAAATTATTGTCAAAGCTCACAAAAAAGATCATCAACTTTTTACGTTTAAACCGACTTAAATTAGAAACAAAACGAATTAACCATAGATACAGGACTTTCACAACAAACCACCAGTTCTTCTATTCTTCAAGACACTTTTGGTATTATACCACATAAGTATTACCGTACCACGGGTTTTTAGGAGACCTTAATTACTATAACTTAGGTTCGTAAAAACGGCCCAAAATTTTGACGGTATCTGAAATACTGACAAACGCACTTGGATCTGATTCTTCCATTGCCTCTTCAAGTTCCGACATTTCATAACGAGAAATAACCGTAAAGAGAATTGTCTTGGTATCGTGATGATAGGCTCCCTCTGCATCATGGACGATCGTAATCCCCCGCCGAATATGATTTTGGACAGAATCGATCACCGTCTTAGGACGATCCGTAATAATCATCACCTGCATCCGTTGTTGACGGGTATAAACCATGTCCATAATTCGGGCATTAACCACCAATCCCAGTGCAGAATAAAAGGCATATGGCCAACCATATTCAAATCCAGCAGCGACCACGATAAAGGAGTTAAAAATAATATTAATCGTTCCGATAGAACGCCCCGTTTTACGACGAATGACGAGACCTAAAATATCAAGACCACCCGTCGAAATACCATTTTTCAGGGCAGTCCCTGTTCCAAATCCATTCACTGCCCCACCAAAAATCGCACAAATAATGGGATCTGACGTTAAATGAATCGGATTCAACCATTTCATCATTAAACTGGCCAATACAACCGAAATAATTGTAAAAATCGTGAAGTTTCGGCCAATCGAGCGCCAAGCCAACAAGAACAAAGGTAAATTCAACAGAACTAACCCTAGCGCCGTCGAAATCGTAAACGGAAATGAGTGACTAGACACCGTGGTCAGCAATTGTGCCAACCCCGTGATCCCAGAGGAATAAATATGCCCTGGCGTCCAGAAAAAATTCATCGCAATTGAAACTAAAATCGCATAAATAAATGCCGTTGATACTTTTGTAATTGATTGGTGTCGCCGAAGTAACTTTTGAACATCATCCATTTAAATCTTGCCCCCGTTATTTATCACTAATAGAATACCATTTTGTGACGGACTGAACCACCTGAAATCAGGACAAAAAAGGACGGACCAGCCAAGCTGGTCACGTCCTTTCGAGACAAATTAAATTTAATGTTTAATCTTCATCTGTTTTAGTGACAAACAAATCTAATTCTTGTAATTGCTTGTCTGAAACAGTTGATGGTGCTTCGGTCATTGGTTCAGTTGCCTTAGAGTTCTTAGGGAACGCAATCACATCACGAATGTTTTCACGACCAGCTAATAATCTAGCAAAACGGTCGAGACCGATTGCTAAACCGCCATGAGGTGGAAAACCGTAGTCAAGTGCATCTAGGAGGAAGCCAAATTGTTCTTGGGCCTTTTCTTTAGTGAAACCTAATGCCTTAAGCATCTTTTCTTGGATTTCACGAGTGTGAATACGGATTGAACCTCCACCCAATTCAAGACCATTCAAGATGATGTCATAACTTTGAGCGTAAGCCTTATGTGGATCTTCGCCTTCGTCAAGGTAGTGGACGTCTTCTTCGTTTGGCATAGTGAATGGATGGTGCGCTGCAACGTAACGCTTCAAGTCAACATCGTAGTGGAATAGTGGCCAGTTCACAACCCAGAGAAAGGCAAATTGAGATTCGTCAATCATGTTTTGTTCCTTGGCAATTGCCACACGCAAGTAACCCAATGTATCAGCCACAACGTTCTTGTTGTCAGCGGCAAAGAGAATTAAGTCGCCTACCTTGGCATCCATTGCAGTTAAGATTTGTTGGTTAATAGCTTCGTCTGTAAAGAATTTAGCGATTGGACCGTTGAAGCCCTCTTCAGTGACCTTTAACCAAGCTAATCCCTTAGCGCCAAAACGTTCAACGTATTGCGTGTAGCCATCAATGTCCTTACGTGAGTACTTATCAGCACCACCGGGAACGGCAATGGCCTTCACTTGGCCTCCATTTTCAATAACGTTTGAGAAGACCTTGAAGTCCACGTTCTTCATAATGTCAGACAGGTTCTTCAATTCCATACCGAAACGAACGTCGGGTTGGTCTGTACCGAAACGATCCATAGATTCGTCCCAGTCCATCCGTTGGAATGGTAACTTCACGTCAATGTCCAACGTGTCTTTCATAACCTTAGCAATCAAGCCTTCAGTTAAGTCCTGAATTTCTTCAGCAGTTAAGAAAGAAGTTTCCAAGTCGATTTGTGTAAATTCTGGTTGACGGTCACCACGCAAGTCTTCATCACGGAAACAACGTGCAATTTGGTAGTAACGGTCGAAACCAGAACCCATTAATAATTGCTTAAAAAGTTGTGGTGATTGTGGTAAAGCGTAGAAGTGGCCTGGGTATACTCGGGAAGGAACTAAGTAATCACGGGCACCTTCAGGCGTCGACTTCGTCAAGTTAGGCGTTTCGATATCTAAGAATCCTTCAGAATCCAAGTAACTATGAACTGATTGAGTGATCCGATTCCGAATTTTCAAACTTCTTTGCATTTCTGGACGACGCAAGTCCAAGTAGCGGTACTTCAAACGTAATTCGTCTGAGACATTGATGTCGTCTTGAATGTAAAATGGTGGGTTCTTAGCCTTGTTAAGCAGGTTGATTTCAGTCACACGAACTTCAATCTTACCCGTACGCATGTTGTTGTTAACTTCCTTTTCGGAACGACGAACAACTTGGCCTTTCACTTCAATGACATATTCGTTACGAAGTTGGTCAGCAACCGCCAAAGCGGATTCGCTGTATTCTTCACTGAAAACTAATTGGACGATACCTTCACGGTCACGAAGGTCAATGAAAATTAAACCACCGAGGTCACGACGCTTTTGTACCCATCCCTTTAACACAATTTCTTGATCCAAGTATTGCTCGTCAACTAGACCAGCATATGTTGTTCTTTTCATCATGATCAACAACTCCTATTTATTGAAATTTTGTTCTAGTGTTTCTTTAAAATGCTGCTTTACATCAGTTAATGACACGGAAACTTCTTCTCCAGTCGCCATCGACTTCAAATTAGCCGTTTGTGACTCAAGTTCGCTTTCCCCAATCGTCAACGTATACTTGGCGTTTAGTCGATCAGCGGTCTTAAATTGACCCTTCGGCTTGCGATCTAGATAATCACGATCACTGGAGAATCCAGCCTCTCGAATCGCCTGAACGATTGGTAAAGTCATTTGATTGGCTGCATCCCCGATACCCACAACGTAGACATCAAGGGCATCATCACTCATCATTGCAACTTCTTGATCTTCCAGCAACAGCAACAATCTTTCGAGACCTAAGCCAAACCCAACACCAGAAACCTCGGGTCCACCCAATTCTTCAACCAAACCATTATACCGACCACCGGCACAAATAGTGGTGTAACCATGACCTAAGGACTTCGATTGCGTCATCACTTCAAAAATGGTGTGATTATAGTAATCAAGTCCCCGTACCATCGTTGAATCTACAACGTAGTCAATGTTCAATTGATCAAGTTGCATCTTCACCGCTTCGAAATGTGCCTTCGCCTCATCAGTCAGATAATCCAAAATAGCTGGTGCATCTGCCACAAACTTTTGATCCTTTTCATCCTTACTGTCTAAAACGCGAAGTGGATTCTTGTGGAGTCGAACTTGAGAATCCTCACTCAACTCGTCAAAATGCGGTTCAAGGTAGTCAATCAACGCTTTGCGATAGGCATCCCGACTCTCTTTATCACCTAAAGTGTTCAAAGACAACTTCAAGTCAGAAACGCCCAACTTCTTAAAGAAAGCAATCGCCATTGCAATGACTTCCACATCTAAAACGGGTGAATCACTGCCAAACGCTTCAACACCCACTTGGTGAAACTCACGTTGCCGACCGGATTGTGGCCGTTCGTAACGAAACATTGGTCCCATGTAGTAAACCTTGTAAGGCTTATTAAATTCTGGACCAAATAGTTTATTCTCAACGAAGGCCCGAACGACCCCCGCAGTTCCCTCAGGACGAAGGGCAATATGCCGATCCCCCTTGTCCTTAAAATCGTACATTTCTTTAGTCACAATGTCTGATGTATCTCCAGAGGTTCTTGAAAACACCTCAAAATTTTCAAACATTGGTGTGCGAATTTCTTTATATTGATAAGTCTTAAAAAGTTCACGAGCAGTTGTTTCAACAAATTGCCACTTTTCAGATGCCCCAGGCAAAATATCAGCTGTTCCCTTTGGCTTTTGATAACGCATCACAATTCCCCTTTCTCAAATAAAAATAAAAAGCACCCCTGTCAATTAGACAAGGGTGCTGGCGCACGGTACCACCTTAAGTTTTCTTCAGGATAACGTCACAGACGAATAGCACTCGGCTATTAGCTTCAAAAGTGTCTTCAATTCATCCTTTGTGATGCCTTCGCAGCTACCGGCACTCTCTGACCACTTGGATGGACCTACTAATCTTTCTCATCAGCATTTTTTAACTAATTAATACAATAGTGAACTATCATCGGAAAGTCAAGGTAATCCTTAAATTTTCGGTTAGACAATTGGCATTACGACTGGTTTTACCTATAATAGAATTATTAATTAAAAGTGAGGATTACCTTTGAAACTACAAAAACAAAACTGGCGCTCTTGGGCCATTTGGGGTGGCGTCCTCATCGTTTTCATCGCGCTCGTCACCTCATTAATTTTTCAAAACAGCCTAGTCACACCGATTAGTAATGTGCGTGTGCACACGGGGCCCAATATTAACTATACGGTCACCGACACTTTGCCAAAGGGCCAACGGATACATGTCATGGCCAAACGTGACAATTGGTATAAGATTCGCTATAAAAATAAATCTGGTTGGGTTGCCAGCTGGCTAGTAAATCGCACTAACCACAAATTGAAAGCGACCCAATTATCCGAAGCTACTATCGTCTTGGATCCCGGCCATGGTGGCCACGATTCTGGTGCTTTATCCCAATCTAATCTGCAAGAAAAAACCTACACGTTGCAACAAGCTCAACAGGTTAAAAAGGCACTTCAACAATATGGCGTTCATGTCTTGATGACACGTGATGATGATGATTCGGTATCTTTGGGTGATCGTGCCGAATTGGCAACTGATAAACATGCTGATGCGTTTATCAGCTTCCATTACGACTCTAGCCCCGTAGCTAATCAAGCAACTGGATTTACAACCTACTTTTATCATTCCGACACTTCAAAAGCACTGGCAGAATCAATTAACTCTCATTTAACAGGACTGCCCCTCACCAACCGAGGTGTTGACTTTGGCAACTTCCTGGTTATCCGTGATAATTTACGTCCCGCAGTTTTACTCGAAATGGGTTATATCAACACAACCAAAGACTTCAAGCAAATTCGAAGCACGACCTACCAAAAGCAAGTTGCTCAAAAGATTGTTACTGGATTAAAAGCCTACTTTAAATCAAGTGCCAAATAAAATTTGGAGATGATTTTCATGGTTTCAGAAAAATGGTTTGCCCAATTACCCTTAAAACAGATAGAATCCGTCACACCGGTTTCAGGTGGCGATATTAACGAGGCCTTTCGCGTAGAAACAATCGACGCGACCTACTTTGTCCTACGCCAGCCCAATCACGACGCTTCGTTTTACGATCACGAAGTAGAAGGCTTGCACTTACTGAGTCAAGCTGCGCTAGTGCCTCAAGTGATTGGCTCGGGGACTATCGGAGACGACGCCTTTTTAATTTTAAACTGGATTAATACTGGTCACGGCTCACAACGAGATCTTGGCCACTTAGTTGCCACCGTCCACCAAGTTCATGCTGACCAATTCGGCTTCCATACTAATGTTACTAATGGTAAATTGCCGAAAATCAATACTTGGCAATCCGATTGGTTAACTTTTTACTTCAATCAACGGCTCGACGTCCTTGTCAACCGAGCTGAAGAACACGGCTTATGGAATGCTAACCGACAACATCATTTTGAACAATTCAAACCGCAATTCGAGCTGGAAAACGCTCATCGAACTATTCTGCCCAGCTTGCTACACGGGGATTTATGGTCAGGTAACTATCTCTTCACGGCGGATGGGCAACCCATGCTGATTGACCCGGATGTCTTTTACGGCGATCGTGAATTAGATCTGGCTATGACGACTATTTTTGGTGGCTTTGATGAAGACTTCTATGACGCCTACAATCAGGTCTACCCCATTGATCCTGGCTTTGAGGATCGGCTTCCTGGCTATCAGCTTTACTATCTACTGGCTCATCTGAATCTATTCGGAGAGTCCTATGGCGGTGCGGTAGACCGCATTTTAAGTCGTTACTAGTTTGCTAGTAGCGCTTTTTTTAGTTCTGCCATTTGGCTCACCCGTAAATCTGGTTGTCGATAGACTTTAATAAGATGATCCGGGTCAAACAGAATCGTTTGAATGCCTGCGTTTTTGCCAGCATCAACATCTAACTGACGGTCCCCAATCATGACAGTTTGATTCTGGTCTAGTTGATAAGTGAGACGTAACCACTCAATTCCCTCGGGATTTGGTTTGCGTTTGAAAGCCTGATCCTTCGTCACAACCCCTTCAAAATAATCACGCAACTCAAACTGGCTCAGTAAATCTAGTGCCAGGTGATCCCGATGTGTTTCGACGTAGTGATGCATCCCTGCTGCAGCGGTCGCGGCTAATAAATCAGCAAGGCCAGTAAACGGTTTTGCTGACTTAACAAGTTCGGCTTCATTGATGTGATAGAGTTGATCAAGTCGACTCTCACTTAAACCGTAAATTGCGGCAAACTTTTTAATAGCGGTCCCAACCGATTCCCGGCGCATGGTTGTGTAGATTGCCACTTCATCAATTTCAAATTCAGCAATCCCTGCCGCTTCCAATGCCTGGACAAAGGCACTCACCATTTTTGGATAGGTATCGAAAAGTGTGCCATCAAAATCCCAAATTAAATTTTTCATTATAAGTCTCCTTAAAAAATAGCACCGGTTAGCTTTCCCAACCGGTGCATTAATTATTTATGATCTGTATCAAAAATGATGGTAACTGGGCCGTCATTCACGAGAGAAACCTGCATATCGGCACCAAACTCACCCGTTTCAACTTGAAGTCCAGTTGCACGCATCGCCTCGTTGAACTGTTCGTAACATTGCTTTGCATGTTCTGGATTCCCAGCACCAGTAAAGCTGGGACGATTACCCTTCCGCGTATCAGCAAATAAGGTAAATTGTGAAATCGACAGAATCGCGCCGCCAATATCTTCAATAGAGCGATTCATCTTGCCGTCTTCATCACTAAAAACTCGCAACTTTGAAATTTTATGAACCAGGTACTTAATTTCTTCCTGACCATCTGTATCGCTCGCCCCCACCAATAGCATAAAACCTGCATTGATTTGACCGTGGACCTTACCATCAATTTCGACGGCAGCTTTTGAGACGCGTTGTAAGACAATTTTCAAAAACTAACACTCCTTCAAATTACCTAAATGGCCGCTTAACCACATAAATATCACGAACATTTCTGATATGGTCCATGATTAAGTTTAAATGTTCCAAGTTTCGAACCCCGAGTGAAATAGAAATCGTGACCATTCGATTATGGTCCACTTTTCCATTGATTGAGGTCAACGACTTGGTGCTGTTATTAACAGTCTTGAGAACTTCATTTAATAAGCCATTTCGGTTATAGCCTTGAACTTCCAGATTGGCGCTGTATTGATTTTTGGCATTACCATCGGTATTCCAGTAAACTTCTACGAGTCGTTCACCGTTTTCCTCTGATTTTTGAACGTTAGGACAATCAACTCGATGAACTGATACACCGCGTCCTTTCGTAATGTAGCCCACAATGTCGTCACCTGGAATAGGAGAACAACAATGACTCAGACGAACAAGCAGATTATCGACCCCTTCAATCACAACTCCTTCAGGAGAATGAGAGCGCTTCTTGACCTTTTGTGGTCCCTTGTCGTCACTGGAAATCGTTTGATGCTCCTCGAGTAACTGACGCTCCTCGTTTCGTTGCCGTTCTTCTTCGGCTTCGTGACGAACATCGGCCGTCAATCGGTTGGCAACACCAACTGGTTGCACATCCCCAAAACCAATTGCTGCAAACAAATCATCGACTTGATGGAAATGTAATTTTGCCGCAACCTTTTCCAACTGTTCTTTGGTCATAATTTGCTTTGGATCATACTTAAATTCGCGGAGTTGGTGGGCAATCATATCCCGTCCAGTTTCCACGTTTTCTGCCCGATCATTTTGACGGAAGAACTGCTTAATTTTGTTTCGCGCTCGCCGAGTTGAAACCAGGTTCAACCAATCACGATTAGGTCCGGTTGAGCTAGATGACGACTTGATGTCAACAATATCACCATTTTTAATTTGCGAATCCAAGGGCACGATTTTACCGTTAATGGTTGCACCAGTGGTATGATTCCCAATCTCAGTATGAATTGAGTATGCCATATCCAACGGACCAGCACCCTTTGGCAGTTCCAACACGTCTCCCTTAGGCGTAAACGCATAAACATGATCCCCAAAGAGTTCACCCTTAACGCTATCCATGAATTCGTCCGCGTTTTCAGAATCTTCCTGGATTTCGATGAGTTGTTTGAACCAATTAAGCTTGTTACCCGTTTGGTTGAATTCAACTTTGTCCGTTTTGCCTTCTTTGTAGGCCCAGTGTGCGGCCACACCAAATTCAGCAACTTCATGCATCTGTTGCGTTCTAATTTGGACTTCAAGGGGCTTTCCTTCAGGTCCAATTACGGTCGTATGCAAGGATTGATACATGTTCGCTTTTGGCATCGCAATGTAGTCCTTAAAACGACCTGGCATTGGCTTCCATTGTGAATGAATGGCACCCAATACCGCGTAACAATCCTTAATTGAGTCCACAATGACCCGAATAGCTAATAGGTCGTAAATTTGACTGAACTGCTTATGCTGATCCTTCATTTTGCGATAAATAGAATAGATATGCTTAGGACGACCATAGATATCCACTTTTAAATCAAGGTCAGAAATGGCATCCTTGATTTCCCCAATTGCTAGCGAAATGTAAGACTCTCGTTGATCACGCCGCGAATTCATCAAATGTACAATTCGATAGTATTGCTGTGGGTTTAAATAGCGCAGTGAGATATCTTCTAGTTCCCATTTAATTGTGCTGATACCTAAGCGATCAGCAAGTGGCGCATAGATTTCTAACGTTTCGTTAGCAATCCGTCGTTGCTTATCCGGCCGTAGGTGTACCAACGTCCGCATATTATGTAACCGATCAGCCAGTTTAACAATCATGACTCGGATATCCTTAGACATCGCTAAAAGAAGCTTCCGGTGATTTTCTGCCAGTTGCTCACGATTTGATTTATATTTAATTTTACCTAGCTTAGTCACGCCATCAACGATGAGCGCAATATCATCGCCAAATAACTCACGAAGATCCTCAATCGTTGCTCCGGTGTCCTCAACCACATCATGCAAGAAACCCGCTGAAACAGTTTCTGGATCCATTCTCAAGTTAGCTAGAATGCCAGCCACTTGGATGGGATGCACAATATAAGCTTCACCGGACTGGCGAAACTGATCTTGATGTGCGATCGACGCAAATCGGCAAGCCTTCTTAACCAATTCTACGTGATCTTTATTCATATATTCAGAAACAGCTGCAAGAACTGACTCGGCTGTCCATAGTTCTTCTTTAGGAATGATATCCACCTCGTCCTATCAATCGTTCAACTACTTAACCGGACTTTCCTTACCATACACCATGTAAGAAATGCCTAGATATACTAGTGCAAAAATATAACTATATTTCGGATAAAATAACCAGTTACCAATTAAAAAGCAAACTGGCCAAGCAAATAACCAAATGCCATTATACGGCAGTGGTTTAATCAGCTTACCGACCCAAGCAGACCAAAAACCATTTACGACAAGCAGAAATAAGCCGAAACGCCAAGCTGGATTAAGACTAACCAGTTCAACGACAAAGGGCAACAAAATGCCTAGGATTAAACTAATGCTCAAAATAAATTGCCATCGGTATCGATCCAATAATTCGTTCATAAAGTCACTCAATTCGTTTAATTGTTGCCTTATTCTATCATTTTTATCCACAATAATACATAACTCTTGTTAAATTTGAGCGCCCAGCTCAGTGATCACCGATACGGCAGACAGAAAGTAGAGTGGTGCCGTCTCCGTACGCATAATCCGAGGACCCAGCCCAACCTTTGTACCATTGAACCCTTCAAGTAACTCAATTTCTGCTGGGGAAATACCACCTTCAGGTCCAGTCACAACCGCTAATTGGTCACCGTTTTGTAAGTCATTTAATTCGGTCACCAAAGCAGATTTTTCACCGGCCTTGGCAGATTCTTCATAGGCCACCAGGAGTTTGCCAGAATAGGCGTTTAAAATTGTCTCCAGCTTTTTTTCAAAAGTGACTTCCGGTACCCGAGTTCGATGGGACTGTTCTGCCGCTCCTGTTGCAATCTTAGCCAAGCGTTCAAGCTTGTTGGCCACACGATTCGACTTCCACTGGGCTACGGACCAGTCCGCCTGAAAGAAAATTAATCTGGTTGCCCCTAACTCAGTTGCCTTTTGGACAATCCATTCCGCTTTATCTTGCTTTGGTAATCCCATAATCAATGTCACATCAACTGGTAATTCACTATGGGACTCAAGTTGTTGCACAATCTTTACACTGGCCGTTTCTTCTGACTGCAATTTCCCTAGGAATAGCTGACCATTTTGATCAACCAGTTCCGCTTCGGCCCCTACCGTTGCCCGCATCACTCTAATCCAGTGCTTCGCAACTGATTGCTCAAGTTCAATTTGCTGATTGACTTCAAGTGTTTGCTTTAAAAAATAGCGTTGCATTAGTCGTCATCCCCTGGTTTTTGGGCGATAATGCCGTACCAATCACCCATCTTTAAGGTTTGCCGGATCTTAAAGCCTTGCTTTTCTTGCGCGGCGACCACTTCATCAAATTTCTTATTGATAATACCGGAAGTCAAAAAGTACCCATTTTCAGGTAATAAATCCCAAGCCTGCAGAACCAATGGCAAAATAATTTCAGCCAGGATATTGGCCACAATAATTTGGGCACCTTCTTCAATGCCGTTTAATAAGTCATTAGCGGCAACTTGAATGTCTTTTGCTACCGGATTTAGGTCCAGATTACTTTGAGCTGCCTTAACGGCAACCTCGTCCAGGTCATAGGCCCGAACGTCACCAACGCCTAGCTGCTTAGCACCGATACTCAAAACACCTGAGCCAGTTCCCACATCAATCATGCTTTCGCCACCGCGAACTACCGTTTCCAATGCCATCAGCGATAGCTTAGTTGTTGGATGTGTTCCCGTACCAAACGCCATGCCCGGATCTAAAACAATTAACTTCTCGTCGGTTACCGTGGTATCATACTTTTCCCAACTTGGCACAACAGTTAAGAACCGCGTAACGCGAACTGGATGATAATACTTCTTCCACGCAGTTGCCCAGTCACTCTCGGCAACTTCCTTTGTCTCTACTTGATAGTTGCCGGGGTTAAGACCAAATTCGCGCAGTTGTCCCAAGCGTTGCTTAATCGTAGGCAAAATTTCTGGAATAAAAATGGTTTCTGGATAATAGGCGGTAATTTTAGCACCAGAATTCAAATGATCAATATCAGCCTTCTTGATATAACCACTTAATTCACCAAATTTACCATCTTCAAGATTATCAAAGTCCTTAGCATCATCAATTTTAACTCCTGATGCGCCTTCGTCCATCAATATATTAGAAACGGGTTCAACTACTTCACTGGTTGTTGTCACTTCAATTTCAGTCCATTTCATCACGTCATACCTCCACTTTATTTTATAAGAAAAGCGCATCCGCTTCTAGGATACGCTTCTTACTCGTTGCCTTCTCGCACCTCAATATGAGGCTCTAAGTAAGCTAACAATTCATTTTCATTTTTGAACACCCGAGGATGTTTTTGTTTATGCAGTCTCAAGTCGATTTCGGTAATGCGTTGTCGTCCAGTCCACGTGTGAGTGTACCTCACAATAACCCGATTATTAAATGCGTCCTTGCCAAACTTCAAAACATAAACGCTCTCTGGCGCCATCAGCGGCCGAATGTATGATTTTTGATAACGCAATCCTTGATTCCGCAAATATTGTTTTGTCCGGTTTAACACGGTTAACACCTCCTAATCTAATGCTATGACTAACACGTTATTAATTTGCTTTCATTAATTTCCTATACAAATTAACAATTCTACTCAAGTCCGGTACCAAAGTCAACATTCATTTGTGCTGAATTTAACTCTCGTCCTCGTCAGTTTGAAGTACAGCCATGAAGGCAGCTTATAGTATCAAACATTCCAGTTTAATCTAGTTTGTTCTAACCTATTCTAGGGTGGCATGGTTGGCACTCTT
>NZ_BBJM01000005.1 GCF_000740055.1 Secundilactobacillus oryzae JCM 18671
GTTACTAGCGAATTGACTTCGCAAATGTTTGTTTTGGATTCAACCTAAGTTGAATCGCCCTGCACATTTGATTCGTCGAAACTTTGTTCAGTTTTCAAAGGTCTACAATGTCTCTCACAAGACAACTACTTAAATATACTACTTATTTTTATTCATGTCAACAACCTTTTTGAATAAAAATTCAATTGATATTTCTTAGCTGTTTGCTTCGTGACAACAGATAATAATATATCAAGTTCTGACGAAAATAGCAATACCTTGTACTCATATTTATCATTTTTTAATTTAGCCAACAAAAAAACACCTAATGACGAGTGGTCATTAGGTGTTTCATATTATGAATGATTAATCTTCTGGACGCATTGTTGGGAAGAGTAACACGTCACGGATGGTCGCAGCATCAGTCAACAGCATGACAAGTCGATCGATTCCGATACCTAATCCACCAGTAGGCGGCATCCCATATTCAAGAGCTTCAATAAAGTCTTCATCAATACCCTCTGCTTCATCATTACCAGCCTCACGTTCCTTGACTTGCGCTTCAAAACGTTCACGCTGATCAATTGGGTCGTTCAACTCAGTAAAGGCATTAGCATACTCATTACCAAGAATGTACAACTCAAAACGATCCGTAAATCTTGAATCGTCAGGATTCTTCTTAGCTAATGGTGAGATTTCTACTGGGTGACCATAGATAAATGTAGGTTGTTCCAGCTTATCTTGAACCAATTCTTCAAAGAATGCGTTAATAATGTGGCCAACGACCCAGTAATTTTCGTACTTAACACCGTGTTCATCAGCCAACTTCTTAGCATCTTCAACTGACATTTCTTGCCAGAAGTCAACACCAGTATATTCTTTAACGGCGTCTACCATATGAAGACGTTTGAATGAGTTACTCAAATCAACTTCAGTTCCCTGATAGTTGATTGTTCCTTCATCCGTAACAGCCTTTGCAGCCGCTTTAATGATACCTTCAGTTTCGTCCATGACGTCATTGAAGTCAAAGTAGGCCACGTATGACTCGAGCATTGTAAACTCAGGGTTATGATGCTTATCCATACCCTCATTACGGAATACTCGACCAATTTCGTAGACCCGTTCCATTCCACCAACAATGAGACGCTTTAGATAGAGCTCAAGCGCAATCCGCAAGTACAAATCAATGTCCAATGCGTTGTGGTGTGTTGTAAATGGACGCGCACTTGCTCCCCCAGCCTGAGTATGTAAAACAGGGGTTTCAACTTCAGTGAAATCAAGACCATCAAGGTAACTTCTAATTGCAGTGATAATCTTGCTCCGTTTTTGGAAGCGACTAAAGCTTTCTGGGTTAGAAATCAAATCTAAATAACGTTGACGATAGATTTGTTCCTTGTTTTGAAGACCATGGAACTTATCAGGCAATGGTCTGAGTGCCTTCGATAGGAAGGTTAATTTAGTAGCACGGATTGTTAATTCGCCCATATCTGTCTTGATGATGTCCCCTTCAATACCAAGGTGATCACCAATGTCAGAGCGCTTGAAGATGTGGTATGCATCTTCTCCCAGGATATCCTTCCGAACGTAAATCTGAATTCGGCCAGAGCGGTCCAGGATATCAGCAAATCCAACTTTTCCTTTACCACGTTTCGAAACCATTCGTCCCGCAATAATGGCAACTTTGCCACTTTCATTCAATGATTCTTTGTCTTCTTCAGCAAATTGGTCATGTAACTGCTGAGCTAAGTAAGTTCGCTCAAAGCGGTGACCAAAGGGATCAAGTCCCTCTTCACGGAGTTCATTCATCTTTTCGCGACGAACCCGCAGCTGATCATTCATTTGCTTTTCGTTTTTTTCAGCCAATCTTAACCCTCCATTATTTCATCATACTTAATCTATGATGATTAAATCCGCTTTAAATTGCAAGCTTATTTTGCAATTCGTTCCTCACGTTCACTACGCGTCTCGAGCTTTTCGATGAAACCATCAAAAATATCAATCATTTCTTGTTCTGTATCAGCATTGTTCAAGGCAGCTTTGGCCCGTGCTGAGTGTGAAATACCCTTAAGATAGTAAGCAGCTTGACCTCTAAATTCGCGAGGACCGGTCTTTTCGCCCTTAATTTCAACTAAACGGTGTAAATGTTCCTTAGCCGTTTCAACCTTCTTTTCAGGTGTTGGCTCAGGAATTAGTTCACCCGTTTCTAAATAGTGCTCAGTTTGGTGCAACATCCATGGATTTCCCATAGCAGCGCGGCCAATCATTGCAGCATCGGCACCAACGTATTCAATCATCTTTTTGGCGTCTTCTGGTGTAGTAATGTCACCATTCCCCATGAATGGAATCGTTAATTCACTAGCCACATCCTTCAGAATTTCCCAATCAGCTTGACCCGTGTACATTTGCTTCCGAGTCCGGCCGTGCATGGCAATGGCTGATGCACCTGCGCGTTCGGCTGCTAAAGCGTTGTCGACCGCAAAGATATGGTCACTATCCCAACCAGTTCTCATCTTGACCGTCACAGGCTTTTTAACGGCATCCGTCACGTAAGAAACCATTTCGTATACCTTGTTTGGATCAAGTAACCATCTGGCTCCAGCCTCAGTCTTAACGACTTTGTTAACTGGGCAACCCATGTTGATATCAATGATGTCAGCCGCCGTATTTTGATCAACGAACTTAGCAGCTTTAACTAGTGTTTCCTTAGTCCCACCAAAAATTTGGATGCTCATCGGATGTTCTTTGGCATCTACAAACATCATGCTTAGTGTTTTCTTGTTGCGGTACATAATTCCGCGGTCAGAAATCATCTCACATACAACTAACCCGGCACCAAATTCCTTACAAATCATTCGAAAAGCTGAGTTTGTTACCCCAGCCATTGGGGCCACAGCGATTTGGTTAGGAATCGTGACGTCTCCAATTTTCCATTCCATGTTCTTCACTCCATTTATTTAGATTCTTCTAGTAATTGTTTCAATTCTGCTTCACTAAAATCGTACTTTTTGCCACAAAAACGGCATACCGTCTCTGCATGATGATCCTCATCAATGATTTCCTGCAACTGAGCAGGATTGACACTACTAAGGGCCTTTGCAAACCGATCTTTCGAACAGTCACATTTGAAAGCTACTGGCTGTTTGTCTAGAATTTTAATTCGGTCTTCGCTAAAAATTAAATTGAGGATATCCTCTGGTTTCTGGCCGGCCATCAACAATTCTGAAACGATTGGAATCTGGCGTAACCGTTCTTCCAACTTTTCAATCGCCGTTTCATCTGCACCAGGCATAACCTGAATAAGAAAACCGCCGGCAACACTCACCGAGTTATCCGGTTCCACAAAAACGGAAACACCCACTGCAGAAGGAATTTGCTCTGATTGAGCCAAGTAGAACGTCAAATCGTCCCCAATCTCACCTGATGCTAATGGCACCTGCCCCGTGTAAGGCTCCTTCAAACCGAAGTCCTTAGTCACCGATAGAAAGCCCTCGTTTCCGACTGCCTTTCCCACGTCAATCTTGTGGTTTTTATTCAAAGGCAAACTGATGTGGGGATTTTGAATATAGCCCTTAACGGTACCATTTGCATTACCGTCAACGACGATCCCCCCAACTGGTCCACCACCATCAATTCGAACAGTCATTTTTTCTTCACCTTTTAAGACTGAGGACGATAATAGGAGCGTCCCAATCAGTGAACGACCTAACGCAGCCGAAGCAGCACTCCACGTATCGTGGCGTTGTTGCGCTTCTCTGACAAGGTCGGTAGCGTCCACTGCATACGCACGAAACTGCCCATCATCAATGATACTTTTCAGTAAATAATCGCTCATTGTTTCCTCCTAAAAAATTACATAAGTGTTTGTATTATAACAGGTTCTCTCCAAACCGGCTAATATTCTAAATGGCAAAAAATAAGTTGCCGCTGATAAACGCCACTTTAACAGTTTCAACGTGCCATCATGACAACAAAAAAAGATGCAACAAGCAGCTAGCTTGTGCATCTCCAAAATTGATTTATTATTCTTTATCAGAATCGTCCGGCTTCTGTTGCGTATCATCATCAGTTTGACTAGCAATTGTTTCACTAGCATCACCAGTTGAGTCCGCATCAGATTTGGCCTGATCTTCCAATTCTTGATGACGTTCAGCTTCCCGGCGTTCAAGCTCCTTCTTTGATTCCTCAAAGGTGGCTGCTTTTTCACTTGGGAATTCACTTTGATCGTCCTTTTCTGGCATCTTACCAGTCTTGAACAAACTAAGAATCTGCTTTTCATCAAGTGTTTCATACTTAAGCAAGGCTTCTGCAATAATCTTGTGTTGTTCACGGTGGGCTTCAATGATTTCACGCGCATTTTCGTGTGCTTCATTGATAATTCGACGTACTTCGGAATCGATGGTAGCTGCCGTTTCTTGTGAGTAGGCAGGACCTTGTCCGTAAGCAGCCCCAGCAAATGGCTGGCTGCCAGGACTTTCAAGTTGTACGGTCCCAAGCTTATCGCTCATCCCGTACTGCGTAACCATCGCTCTAGCAAGTTGAGTTGCTTGTTCAAAGTCATTTGAGGCGCCTGAAGATTCAGAATCGAAAATCAATTCTTCAGCTGTACGACCACCCATCAAACCGGCAATCTGCTCCATGGCATCCTTCTTGCTAAGCAACATTTGATCCTCACGTGGCAACATGATTGCGTAACCGCCGGCACGGCCACGTGGCACAATCGTAACCTTGTGCACAACACGAGCTTCATTAAGGACTAATCCAACAATTGTATGACCAGCTTCATGGTAAGCAACCGTGTTGCGTTCCTTCTTACTGATAACTCGATCACGCTTTGCGGGACCAGCAATGACACGATCCTCAGCTTCATCCAAATCAGCTGCATCAACGGCTGTCTTATTCCGACGAGCTGCTAACAGTGCGGCTTCATTCAACAAGTTTTCAAGATCGGCACCAACGAAACCTGGTGTTTGCTTGGCAATTTCTTTCAAATCAACATCGCCAGCAAGTGGCTTGTTCTTGGCATGAACTCGTAAAATGGCTTCACGACCTTTGACGTCTGGACGACCAACCAAGATCTTCCGGTCAAAACGACCTGGACGAAGTAAAGCAGGATCCAATACGTCAGAACGGTTAGTAGCTGCCATAACGATAACGCCTTCGTTACCCGTGAATCCATCCATTTCAACCAACAATTGGTTCAATGTTTGTTCACGTTCATCGTGGCCCCCACCCATTCCGGCACCACGTTGACGACCGACCGCATCAATTTCATCAATGAAGATAATCGATGGTGCGTTCTTCTTGGCTTGATCAAACAAGTCACGAACACGACTAGCACCGACACCGACGAACATTTCAACGAAGTCTGAACCAGAGATTGAGTAGAATGGTACACCAGCTTCACCGGCTACCGCTTTAGCAAGTAAGGTTTTACCAGTACCTGGAGGTCCCTCTAACAGAACACCTGATGGAATTCGCGCACCCAACGCATTGAATTTGCGTGGATCTTTCAAGAATTCAACGACTTCGACTAATTCTTGCTTCTCTTCCTCTTCACCAGCAACATCTGAGAAGCGGACTTTGTTGTCTTTGCTATCAGCAGGCTTAGCTTTGGTTTTACCAAAGTTCATCACCCGACCATTGCCGCCACCTTGTCCAGCTTGTCCCATCATCATGTAGAAGAAGAACACGAAGATTAAGAGTGGTAGAACGTAAACAAGAATGTTAACCCAGAAACCGCTTGATTCCTCAGGCTTTGTATTCATCTTAACGTTGTTGGATTTTGCAGCTTTGGTGATTTCAGCAACCGTGTCGTTATTCTGAAGCACTGATGTTGAGAACTTCGTTACCTTTGTTGAACTATTGGTACTCCCAATCGTAAATCCACTACTTGGCTTGACCTTTTGCGCTTCACGGTAAGTACCAGTAATCTTATACACGCCACCTGATGGCTGTACAGAGAAGTTCTTAATCTTGTTGCTATTTAGCTTTTGAATAAACTGACTCGTTTGGATATCTTGGCTTTGTGAATGCGAGTTATTACCTTGGAAGAAGTAAATCACACCCATGATCAGCAAGAAGACCACAATGTAAAACAGACTGTTCCTAAAAAGTCCATTTTTTCGGTTATTCATTTAGCGCCTCCTCAATCGCGTTCCGGTCACATTTGTGCGGAACAAAATGTAGGCCGAAGCCCCTGTAATTAAGATAAAGTCTATCACATTTGACTATGTTTGACTAATTATTTATTCTCGTAAATTGCCGGCTTCAAAACCCCGACATAAGGCAGGTTCCGGTACTGATTACGGTAGTCCAAACCGTATCCAACCACGAACTCGTTAGGGACAATGAACCCAACATAATCTGCTTTTGCCTCAACAACTCGACCAGATGGTTTATCTAACAACGTGCAAACCTTAATAGAGTTAACGTGACGTTCCTTGAGTAGATCCAACATGAACTTCAGTGAACGTCCACTGTCAATAATGTCCTCGACAATAATGATGTCACGGCCAGCCACATCGATACTTAAATCATGTTCCAGTTTCACTTCACCACTCGATTCCGTTCCACCGTGGTAACTGGATACGTCAATGAAATCCAATTCAGCTGAAATATCCATTTGTCTAATCACATCAGTCATGAAGAGTGCTGCACCTTTTAGAACCCCAACAATTAGGGGATTCTTATCTTTATACTCTTCCGCCATTTGTGTACCTAGTCGCTTACAAGCCTCTTGAATGTCCTGCACACTATAAAGTACTCTTTCGATGTCGTTATCCATTACGTTCCTCCAGGTTTTTTAATTTCAATTGGTAGTAAGTTGCATTCTGATCAGCCTCACGCCAGGCATTTTTACGATTAACTAATGCGAGAATCTCATTTTCCTGTGTGACAACCACTAAGTCTGACGCCCGTTGTGAATTAGGGACTTTCTGGTCGATCTGGATCCGTCGAACTAACTGGTGTCCTCCAGATTTGAGGGTTAACTGATCACCAGATTCAACCGGCCTAACCCATAACGGTAGTTCGGCATCTCGCAAAGAAACAGATAAAAATGTGTTTTCATCTGAATCCCCAGTGAACAAACCGATCTGTTGCGTCTCACTCACCAATTTCCAGTGATTTAAGTCTAGCACAGTTTTTTTATCAGTTCCCCTATTTTCTACCGAGTCTAGGCAGTTATTCAAGAAAAATGTCTCATATTGTTTAACAAACCGCCACTCATGGGTGAGATAAACCTCCCCCTGAGGCTTAGTTTTATTATGAATAAGCTGTAACACTTCCATTAAAGTAAGCTCACTCACCGATTCTTGCCCCTGTTGTAAATACCATCGAAGGAAAACTGCTTGTTGTGCATCAGGTAAATCGCAAAAAACTGGCAGATTAATACCGTCTTTGCCTTTGAGCTCTTGCGCCGTTTGTTCTGCCCAGTCAGCAACTACCATCTGTTGTTGAGCCAGTTGTTCCGAATACTGTTGGATGTGTAGCAAAAATTGCTCATTCTCTTGTTGTAGCAACGGCATCACGTGATGACGAATCCGGTTTCTTAGCGTTTCATCTTGCTCGTTGGTTGCATCTTCAAACCAGGTTAACTGTTGCGTTTTCGCAAACGCTCGTAAATCAGCTTTCGTGAATGATAGTAGGGGCCGGACGAGCTTACCCATTTCGAAATCTTGAACTGCCCTAATACCGATTAGCTGCTTCACGTCGCCTCCACGCAGCAGTTTCATCAAAATAGTTTCAGCCAAATCGTTTTCATGATGGGCCGTCATTAAAATAGCTGCCCGTTCTTCACGCATGACGCGTTTAAAAAAGGCATACCGAAATTGGCGAGCAGCAGCCTCAACGCCTGTGTCGGGATGATCGTTAATTGGCCAATCAGCCGTCCGCAAAGTTAAGTCCTCGTCCAGACAATAGTTTTCTAAAAACGCCTGCTCAGCATCACTTTCCGGCCGCAGTTTATGGTTTACGTAAGCCACAATCAACTTGGGGCGTAAAGATGCAGGGAGCTGTTTCAACAAGTGCAATAACACCATCGAATCAACACCAGTTGAAACAGCCACGACTACTTTGTCCTGGCTACGCAACCAGCCTTTTTGTTTAATCTGTTTTCGAAATTGTTTTTCTAAGTCCATGCTTTTCTCCATGAAATAAAAAACCGCGGATTCTCATCCACGGTCAATCGTCTTTAACTACGACGGCCGCCTCGGCCACCGCGTTTACCTTCAGTATTTCGTTTGAGTGTCGCCAAACGATCTTCACTATCCTTTAAGAACCCGGACATTAAGTCGTCAAAACTTTCCCTTGAATTGGAGGAGTGCTGGCTTGGCTTGTGACTGCTCGAACTATTGTGGAAGCCTCGATTATTATTTCGAGGGCCATCACTATGATAATTACTCTTGCTATGCAATCCAACCTTAGCCTGAGCCGGTTCGGCAGGCTTATCAACTGCTTTACGGATAGAAAGTCCAATCTTACCGTCGTCACCGATTGTTAAAACCTTAACAGTGACCTCATCGCCAACTGATAAGACGTCGTGGATATCTTTCACAAAGCCATCTGAAACTTCACTGATATGAACTAGGCCGGTTTTATGTTCGCCTAAGTCCACAAATGCTCCAAAGTTCGTGATTCCTGAAATTTTACCAGAAACCTTCGCTCCAACCTCAATTGCCATAAAAAAGAATTTCCTCCTTAAGATATGTACTATTAGTATAACATATTTTTAACAAGCTCAAAGTCAAATAAAACCAAAAGTTAATTTGCTTTGGCGCCTGCTAGTGGTCATTAGGAAAACTATAGACGGTTTCGCCAGTCTTAGTATAGAGGTATTTCGAGCGGATCAATTTTTCCATGTAGTCTTTGTTATGTAAGAGTTTGACTTCTTCTTTTAAATCAACATTGGTCTTCTTTTGCTTTGCGAGTTCTTTTTTTGACGTCACCAACTCTGTCTGCACCGAATTCAAATTAATCTTAGAGTAGATAATTTGAATACTAAAAACCAACACAAAGAAGAAAAACACGCCCAAGATAATCATGGCGCGTTTCTTACGCCGTTTGCTCATGTGCTGGCCCCCACCAGCAACAGTGGCAGTGGTTTCTCTAAAGCGTCTGATGTAGTCATTTTCAAGGTGTCTCACTTTTTGTTCCTTCATCATTCGAAACCTCCCTACAGTTTTCAATAATACGTCTAAAGTATACCAACTATTAAATAGCCTGTCCACGCTATCCCTCCACCTTTGTGCAATATTACGAAACAGTCTTCACAAGACTTGTTCCGTAATACTGAAAATCAACACCAAAACAAAAAGGTGCACCAGTATCGGCACACCTTTGTCCTACTCTTCACTAAAGTCGCGTTCGTAGCTTTCATTTAGAATCTTATACATCTTTTCTGCATCGTCTTTCTTCGTCGTCTCCAACAATTGCAGTACTTGAACTTCAAGCGTTTTGTTTCCAAACTTAATGACTAATTTGTCATTAGGAATAACGTCTGAGGACGACTTAGCCACTCTATCGTTGATTAGGATTCTACCCTTATCAGCAATTTCTTTAGCAACCGTCCGGCGTTTAATAATTCGAGATACTTTTAAGAATTTATCGAGTCTCATTTTTTACTTTCCTCCATGTGGCCGATACTTTTCCAGCCATGTTGATAAATACGGAATCGTTTGTAATTCTGTCTTTGTAAATAATTTTAACCAAATTGAAAGGCCAACGAAAACGAACGCACCTACTAAACTCTCCACTGCAACGAGCACTAACGCTTGTCCACGGCTGAATGTAGTGAAATGGCACAATACCATTGTAGTATGTTTAGCAATCAAGACACCACCAACCATGCCAACCAAAGCGACCACTAGTTTTCCAACAAACCACCAGTTAGCAGTGTTCGCGACGATATGCTTCACTTCACCACCATACATCACGAATAGCATGCAGACAAGCGCGAGATTAGTCATCACGGCCGCCCCAATCACACCAAACTGAGCAACCGCAACACTATTCAACAGGCTCTTTATCACCAAACCACTAATCACTGCGACGGCGACCCGGCGTTGTTGATTGAGGCTTTGCAAAATACTATTTTTCATGGTAATCAAGGCCATCAACCAAACGTTTAACAGATAAAGACTGATTGCAATCGGTAACTTGGCATCCCCAAACAAAAAAGTATTCATTTCTGATAGCACACTGATTAAGCCAATTGAAATCGTCAACGCCAGTGCAAAGTTCAGCTTTTGAAAAAGGCGATTCAAATACTGGAATCGTTGATGTTCCCCCTTTTGAATGGTGGCCACCAACCCCGGCAGCAAAGTCGTCGACAGGGCTACAGAGAAAACCAATCCCAATTGAACCAATGTTTGCGCCCGATCATAAATTCCTTTGACGTTCTTAGCAGCGTCAAAACTGAGTCCGAACTGGCGTAAACCATCAACCACCGTTAGCGAATCAACGAGTTGCAGTAGAACGAGTACGGCTGCTACCAAACAAATAAGCAGCCCTTCTGATGCGAGTCGCTTTAGTAACTGCATGCTTGAAATCAAATGCTGTCTACTAACCTTCATGAACATCACGGGTAAAAACCGACGCCATAAAATCAGAATCGCCATTAATCCAGCAATTGTGGCACTAAACATGGCCAACGTCCCAATCTGATAAACGGACCAGCCCTTCTGCATCCCGTAGTAGGCCGCAAAGAGAATGACGCCCACCCGAACGACTTGCTCGGCCAACTGTGATTGACTAGTGGGTACCATATCAAGTTGACCCTGAAAGTAGCCGCGACTAACCGCCAAAAAAGGCACCAAAACGAACAGCCAAGTGGCAGCTCGAATTTCAGCGGTCAACCCGCCATCACCCATGACACTAGCCAACTGTGGTGCAAAAAGCTGCAGGCCAGCAAATAATCCCCACGCAACCACTAAAAGAATGCTGAAGAGGCGCCGAGCAACCATAATCCGTTCCGCTGGTTCGTCATACTCAGCAATCACTCGGGAGATGAAAACCGGTACACCACTGAGTGCCAAGGTCATCGCAATCCCATAAATGGGATAGACTTGTTGATAGACATAAAACCCTTCATTGCCCACCATGTTTTGAAAGGGAATTCGGTAAAAAGCGCTCAGTATTTTCACCAGTAGTGAAGTAACTGAGAGAATCACCGCCCCTTTTAAGATTGTCGATGTCGTTTTTGATTTCATATGAACCCTACTCATTCTTGCTATCGGTCAACACAATATCTTTCAACCCAACGGTAAAATCGACCAGTTGCTGCAACCAATCGGCTTCCTTCATGTTTGGCTGAATAATAAGTTTAACCGTCATCTTGTCGTTTGCTAATCCGACCGTGGCCTTCAACTTCGTGTGTGAGAGCGCCTTAAAGATATCTTCACCACTCACTAAGTTGCTTCCCTTCTTGGAAAGGTTCACGATAATCTGATCATCAATCCGTCTAATCTTTTCAATTAAGGCTTCATCCGCCTGCATCTTCAAATGACTAATCTCTAACAGGTTGGCGACCGCATCCGGATACTCACCAAATCGGTCGATTAAGTCATCTTCAATTTCGTGATAATCGGCTTCATCCGCCACTTGCCGAATGCGTTTATACATTTCGATTTTTTGTTGTTGATCGTCAATATAATCGCTTGGTAGATAGGCTTCAATGCCCAATTCAATTGTGGCATCTGACTTCGCCTGCTTTTGCTTCCCCTGTTTCTTGGCAACGGCATCAGCCAGCATTTGCGAGTAAAGGTCATACCCCACGGAATCAATGAATCCGTGTTGCTGTTTGCCTAACAAGGTACCAGCGCCTCGAATGGATAAATCGCGCATGGCAATCTTAAACCCGGAACCAAGCTCGGTGAAGTCTTTAATAGCCTCCAGCCGTTTTTCACTCACTTCGGTCAGCACCTTGTTAGGTTGATACATGAAGTACGCATAGGCGACTCGATTACTTCGACCCACACGACCACGCAGCTGATAAAGCTGCGAAAGACCCATGTGGTCAGCGTTTTCAACAAACAGCGTATTAACATTTGGCATATCCACACCCGTTTCAATAATAGTAGTAGTAACCAAAACGTCGTACTCGCCCTGAACGAAATCATAGAGGACCCCCTCTAACTGAGCCTCCGTCATCTTGCCGTGAATAAACGCTACTTCGGCATCCGGTACGAGTGCTTTGATCTGACTAACGGTCTTTTCAATATCACTCACTCGGTTATGCAGGTAAAAGACTTGACCGCCCCGTTTCATCTCACGATGAATACCATCTTGCAACGCACCGGCATTTTGCTCCATCACGTAAGTTTGGATGGGGAACCGGTTTGCGGGTGGTGTTTCAATGACTGACAGATCCCGAACCCCCAACATTGACATGTGTAATGTTCTGGGGATGGGCGTTGCGGTCAGCGTCAATACGTCGACGTTCGTTCGAATTTCTTTCAACCGCTCCTTATGCTTCACACCAAAGCGTTGCTCCTCATCGACCAACAACAAGCCTAAATCTTTGAATTTAACGTCTTTAGAAAGTAAACGATGAGTACCGACAACCATATCGATACTGCCATCCTCTAGTCCGGCGATGGTTTCGTGAACTTCCTTAGTCGTTTGGAATCGTGACAAAATCGCCGTTTGAATTGGATAGCCCTCAAACCGGTTCATCATCGTTTCGAAATGTTGTTGTGCCAGGATGGTAGTTGGTACCAAAAAGGCGACTTGTTTCCCAGCTTCAATCGCTTTAAATGCTGCTCGCAAGGCAACTTCAGTTTTTCCATAACCAACATCCCCAACAAGTAATCGATCCATCGGCCGTGTCCGTTCCATATCGCGTTTTATTTCATCAATACTACGTAACTGATCCGGCGTTTCTGAATACGGAAAATCATTATCAAATTGCTCTTGATAGCTGTCGTCCTTCGGAAAAGCAAAACCTTTTTCAGCTTCCCGTTTGGCGTAAAGTTCGACCAAATCATCCGCAATGTCTTCAATTTTAGAAGCCACTTTACTCTTGGTTTTCGCCCATTCTGAGCCACCCAATTTATTAATCTTAGGCTTTTTATCTTCGGACGAAACGAACTTTTGAATCAAATTAAGCTGAGTAACTGGAATAAAGATTTTAGCGTTATTTTGGTAATCAATGGTCATGTAGTCTTGGTGCACACCGTCAACTTCGAGCGTTTGCATACCTTCGAAGCGACCAATCCCATGATTAACATGAACCACGTAGTCGCCCGGCTTCAAATCCGTATAGCTCTTTAGCCGTTCCGCGTTTTCAAGGGTTTGTCTGCGTTTACGGCGCTTAGGCACCTTTTTAAACATTTCACTTTCAGTGACGACCACTAAACTGGCACTTGGCAATTCAAATCCCAATTGTAATTGGTCAGTGATGAGTTGAACGACACCAGCCTGAATATTATTCTGACCGGTCAAGGTTGCCTTGATTTTAAAATCCTGCAGTGTTGCAGCCACTTTATTTAACCGCATTTCATCTTTCACCATAATGACAACGGTCTGCTTAAGCTTTTGCCAACGGTCTAATTCGGCCTTCAAAAGTGGCATCTGTCCGAAAAATTGTTGCATTGCCCGCGTTTGCCAGGCTGTAATTTGGTTAAAGCGTAGATTCCCCATCCCTTTTTGGAACATCGCCAAGAAGAGCTCCGCGTGGGCATCCTGCCTGAACGTTTCTCTAAGTGGAATGGCAAATTGCTGGTCGATGAACACTTGCTGGTTAGCCAGCTTATCCGTTACCCAACTTGCCTCATCACTCTCTAGTTGCTGATTCGTGTCAGTAATTCGGGTGAAGTCATCTAATAAAACGACTCCATCCTCTGATAGATAATCCAAAACTGTGGTCGTTTGCTCGTACAGATAGTCTGCAAACACCAACAGTTCAGGGCTAGAACTTCCCTTTTCCAGCTCAGCAATCAGCGGCGTTACATTATTACTGAGTAATTCCTGTTGATCCTGAGATAGTTTTTCTGTCAACGCTTTGGCTAACACGTCCTGTAATCGTTTCGCTGCCGCCGGACGTTTGCCACTAGAAATGAGCAAATCCGTAGCCGGTAGCATTGTCACCGTTTCAATGTTTTCGATACTACGCTGAGTTGCCACATCAAACGTGCGCATAGAGTCCACTTCGGTATCAAAGAAATCGATCCGAATTGGATTTTCCTCGGTGAGTGGGTATACGTCCACGATGGAACCACGCACGGCAAAGTCACCAGGTGCGTCCACTAATTTCTGGTGCACGTATCCTAACTCACTGAGCTTGTGCTGAAGTTCGGTCAAATCCACATCTTGTCCGATTTTTAAGGTCATCACATTTTCCTGAAAATCTGCAGGACTTGGTAAATAGCGCCGTACGCCCGAAACTGCTGCCACTACCACAACTGGTTTGCCACTTGTCAGTGCCGCTAGCGTCTTAACCCGTTGTGCTCGAAAATCAGGTGAACTAGTTGCCACTTCAGCCGCTAACATTTCTTCGACAGGGAATTCAAATAACTGATCATCATCCAAAACGTTGCTTAGATCATCAACTAGTTGATCCGCGTGAAATAGCGTATCCGTTACAAATAGAATTGGACGCGACAAATCAGCCAGCATCGCTTTAATCATCAGCGTTCGTGCTGAGCCAGCCATCCCAGTTATCAATTGCCTACTATTCGGTTGTAATTGTGCACGAATTGCTTGGTACTCGTCCGTGCTGATCATTAATTCTTCGATGTTCACTCTGACTTCTCCTGTCCATAGCCTACTAATTAAACTGATTCATTAAGTCACTAAATGATTTGCCTGCTGTCCATTCTTCTAATGCGGTAACGGCTTCATCCATGCCCTGTTCAAAAAGTGGTGCTTGGTCCTTCGTAAATTTGCCTAAAACGTAATCGACCACACTACTCTTAGATGGGTGATCGACCCCAACACGAATCCGATTAAATTTATCAGTACCTAAGTGGGCAATCAAACTCCGAATACCATTATGTCCACCAGCCGAGCCCTTTTGACGTAACCGGATTTTGCTTAGGGGTAAGTCCATATCATCGTAAACGACAATCAAGTCGTCCAAATCCAAATCGTAGTAATCCATCAGCGGACCAACTGCCCGACCAGACTCATTCATGAACGTTGTTGGCTTCACTAAAAGTAATTTTTCACCATTTAAAAAGCCTTCCGCTAATTTGGCCTCCATTTTACGAGTTGTAAACGTTAAATCATTCTTTTCTGCAAATTGATCCACCGTCATAAATCCTGTGTTATGACGAGTTTGCTTATATTGTGGACCGATGTTGCCAAGTCCCACTATCATTTTCATGAATTAATTGCCACCTTTTTTAATTTAGCCATGCAAAAACGGCTGAACAAAAATTTTTGTCCAGCAATCATCGCTTCAAATGTTAGCAAATTATAGCACAATTCAGGAGGCTTTCCTAATGAGTGATTTCATGTTCATTTTTGCACATTTTCCAAAATTAAGCTTAACAATATACAAATTCATGATACAATTGATAAGCGACATAAACATGTTTGAGGAGATGAATTATCTTGACTAATGCTAAAAAGTTTCAAAAAGTAATGCTTGTCGGTGACGGCGCTGTTGGATCATCATACGCCTTCGCTATGATGCACCAAGGTTTAGCCGAAGAATTCGTAATTGTGGACGTTGTTAAGGAACGTACTGAAGGGGACGCACTTGATCTTGAAGACGTTCAAGCCTTCACTTCACCAAAGAACGTTTACTCTGGTGAATACAGTGACGCAAAGGATGCTGATCTCGTTGTGATCACTGCCGGCGCCCCACAAAAGCCAGGCGAAACTCGTCTTGACTTGGTTAACAAAAACCTTAAGATTCTTTCAACGATTGTTAAGCCAATCGTTGACTCAGGTTTCGACGGCATCTTCTTGATTGCTGCTAACCCAGTTGATATCTTAACTTACGCTACTTGGAAGTTCTCAGGATTCCCTAAGAACAAGGTTATCGGTTCAGGTACTTCTTTGGATACTGCTCGTTTACGTGCAGCACTTGGCAAGAAGTTCAACGTTGACCCTCGTAACGTTGAAGCTTACATCATGGGTGAACATGGTGATTCAGAATTCGCAGCTTACGACGAAGCTACTATTGGCTCAAAGCCATTAATGACTATCGCTAAAGAAAACGGTGTTACAAAAGATGAATTGCTTAAGATTGAAGACGAAACTCGTCACAAGGCTTACGAAATCATCAACCGTAAGGGCGCAACATTCTATGGTGTTGCTACTGCACTTATGCGTATTTCAAAGGCCATCCTTCGCGATGAAAATGCAGTTCTCCCTGTAGGTGCCCCACTTGATGGCGAATACGGCTTGAACGACATCTTCATCGGTACACCAGCGGTTATCAACGCCAACGGTATCGAAAGTGTTATCGAAATTCCACTTAGCGATGAAGAAAAAGCAAAGATGGCTGCTTCTGCTGAAACCTTGAAGAAGGTTACTAAAGACGGTCTTGACGCTTTAGGTCTTTAATTTCAACTAACAGCTAGTATCTAAGAACTCGAAATCTCTGATTTCGGGTTCTTTTTTTGTCCTATGCCTTAATTCTTAAAATCTGATATTATTTTGAACAGACGTTTGTTTTTTACGTGGATTTGCCGTAATCTTGAGGTAGAGGAGAATCTTAGGAGGTTCCAATATGAAACTCAGTAAAATTTGGCTTATCGCCGCAGGTGCCGTCGTTCTAATCGGCGGTGGCACATACGTCGGTAAAGCCCTCCATTATCAAAATCAACAAGTTTTCATGAATCATACGGCTTTTGCTGGCGTAGATATTAGTGGCAAATCAGTCAGTGAAGCGACCAAATTAGTCAACGCTTCGCTCAATCAACGCAAGTTTAAAGTAACCGAAGATAACAATACGGTTATGAGCTTTTCACCCCAAAAATCGGGTATTGTTTCACATACAAAGCATGCTTTAAAGGCTGCGATTAAGAACCAGAACCCTTGGTCATGGCCTTTCAAGCTTAAGACGGTAGAGGCTACTAGTGACAACATCACGGTGGATTCAATCACTGAGTCTTCACTGAATAGGCTGACTAACACCATCCTAACGGAAACAAAACAAAACCGCGTTGCGACTCGCAACGCCAATCTTGTTTATAAAGACGGTCAATTTACGATTAAAAAGGAATTTCAGGGTAATCAAATTAGCCGTCACCGTTTAAGTCAGGCCATCATCACCGCCCTTCACAGTGGCAATACAACCATCAATCTTCAAAACACTTACGTCAAGCCCACTGTGACGTCAAAATCTGCTAAATTAACATCGGCTAAATCACAGGCTAGCGAACTAGCTAGTCTCTCTGTTGTCTATCATTTAGCTGGCCATAAGATTATCGTTTCTAAAAATCAGTTGGCATCATGGCTGACTTACCAAGGCGGTAAAGTGACTGTTGATCAGACTAAAGTCAAAGCTTACCTGAGCACGCTGAACGCTAAGTACGCGACTATCAACAAGACGCGGACTTTCAAATCGACTAAACGGGGAACAGTTAAGGTTAAAGCAGGGATTTACGGCTGGAGCATTCAAACCACTAGCGAAGCTAAAACTTTAGCCGGACTCATTGTTAAAGGAAAAGACATTGATCGGACGCCAACCATTCAAGGCAGTGGCTACGGTAAGAATGGTACCGATATTGGTAAAACCTATGTTGAGGTTGATAAGAAGAACCAACATATGTGGGTCTACAGAAACGGCAAAGTTGTCGTTTCTACCGATGTGGTGACAGGGAAACCAACCAAAGGGACGACCCCATCCGGCGTCTACTACGTTTGGTCTAAGCAACGGAACGCCACCCTTCGTGGCCTGAACGATGACGGCTCCAAGTACGCTTCTAAAGTTAGTTACTGGATGCCAGTGGATAACACCGGTGTTGGTATTCACGATTCATCTTGGCAACCAAAGTACGGCGGTACCTGGTACCTTACCCATGGCTCTCATGGTTGTGTCAACACACCGCCTTCCGTAATGAGCAAGGTTTATAAGGTCGTTTCAGTCGGAACACCAGTCATTATTTTCTAGAAAAAGATCAAAAATCCGGACAGCAAATTGCTGACCGGATTTTTTTAATCGATTGACCAAACTTTTTTAGCCGTATCTCTAACTAATTCTAACTTCTTCCATTGCTCCGCTTCAGTCAGGTGGTTTCCCTCTTCTGTTGAGGCAAATCCACATTGTGAGGATAAGCAAAGATCTTCCAAAGGAACATACTGACTAGCTTCTTGAATCCGCGATTCCAATAATGATTGTGGTTCGAGGTCTGGTGTCTTCGACGTTACCAGTCCCAGCACAATCCGTTGGTGTCGCCCATTTGCAGCAATTTTGGCGAGTGGTTCAAATCCGCCTGAACGCTCATCATCGTATTCCAGGAAGTATCCGTCAATGTGCAATTCAGCAAGATAATCGGCAACAGGATCATAAGCCCCAGCACCCGCCCAGGTTGACGCATAATTCCCACGACAAACGTGCATCGTCAAAACTAAATCATCGGGTTTAGTATCCGCAATCGCGTTGATGGCTTTGACGGCGGCCTCACAAAGGGGCTTTAAGTCGGGATTAATCGTTTTGTCTTAAAAACTTGCCCACATCCCCCATGATGTATCATCAATTTGTAAGTAGCGACATCCCAAATCATAAAAGTGTTGGACTGTCTTTTGGTATGCCACAATCAAATCGGCTAAATAAACATCAAAATCGTGATAAGTCTCGTCGAATACTTCAGCTGCTTCATTTGGGAAAAAGACTGATGGACTTGGAATTGTTTACTTGGCAGTAATTCCTTCTGGTACTGTTGCTTGAAATTTAGTGAAATCCGCAAAGAATGGATGCTCTGGATTGTACGCTAATTTATCCGTAATCTTGACGCCACCCTTACGTGTTTCAAGACCATGGAAGATGAAACCTTTTTCTGGTTCAAAAAAGTGAGCGCCTTTCAAACCGTCGAAGAAGTCAAGGTGCCACCAGCTACGACGAAATTCACCATCAGTAACGGCCTTATAACCTAAGTCCACCTGTTTATTAATAATTCGTTGAACTTCTTTGTCTTCCACTTGGTGCAATGCATCAACATCAATTTTACCAGTTTTAAAATCTTCACGGGCTTTTTTCAATGATTCTTGTCGTAACAGACTACCTACTTCATCGTACCGATACGGAAACTTTACCTTAACGTCAACTGTCATGCTTATGGCTCCTACTCATTTTTATTAAAAATAGCCAATAAAAAAGTCCTTGGAAAATTATTCCAAGGACGTCTATCACGCGGCACCACCTTAATTTCTACCCGACTCACGCCAAGTAGCTTCACGAGTACAAATCGTACTCTTGTGCGGTAATGGGCACCACCACTTAAGTTTCATCAGCGACTCAACTTAAGTTTACTCCAAGACCATATTCGTAACGCGTTTGCAGTCACTCTCACCCAACGTGACCTCTCTTAAGCTAACTTGTTACTACTCATCTCTTCATCGTCTATCTTTATTTTAATCGTATTCTAATGTTATTCAGGCAACTTGTCAAGCTGCTCAGAATCAGATTTCAGCGAAAAAGCGTGTTTCAGTAAAAATGGTGCTAACACCGTCGTTAGAATGATAACCGTTATGACTGCGGAGTAGTATTCTGCACCAATTAATTTTGCAGCAAAACCAATCTGGGCAATAATTAATGCCATTTCACCCCGAGAAACCATTCCGGCCCCAACGACATACGAATCTTTAAGCGTATAGTGACTTAATCGGGCACCCAGACCTGATCCAACCAGCTTTGTTAAAATCGCCAATAGCGTCAACGTGATAATAAACCAAATTTGGTTCATAAAACCGTCAAAACTGATTGATAGCCCAATACTAACGAAGAAGACTGGAATGAAAACGGCATAGCCAATGGGATCGATACTGCGAATCACAATTTTTTTAACATCCGTCTGCGAAATCGCGATTCCAGCAAAGAAAGCCCCGACAACAGCACTCAGACCAACCAAATCAGCGACTAGTGCCATACCAAGTGCCAGTGAGAGCGCAACGATTGTTTCACTCATTGGCACGTACAGTTTAACACCAACTTTGGCAATCGCTGGTGCACAGAAACGTACGATAACGTAGATTGCAACGAAAAAAAGGACCTGTTCAATGGAACGTAACAAGAAACTGGTATCTGAACCGCCACCATGTCCGGCTTGCCCACCCATTAAGCTTGTCATGATACTCAGCACAACAACTGCCAAGATATCATCAACAACCGCAGCGCCTAAGATTGTTGCACCAGCCTTACTCCGCAGCGCCTTCATTTCGTTCAGTACAGCAACCGAGATTGAAACCGAAGTAGCCGCAAAGATAACGCCAATAAACAAGCTCTCCATCTGATTAATATGGTATAGCAGGCTAAATCCGTAGACCATCGCTACTGGAAAAATTACCCCTAACACCGCAACCAAAAGACTTGGTCTTAAATATTTTTTCAGTTGGGCCATATCACTTTCGAGCCCTGCGCTGAACATGAGGATAATCACACCAATTTCCGCGAATAGACTAATATCACCATTGGGATGAATCCAGCCAAGCACAGCCGGACCAATCAAAATCCCCACCAGCAGCTGTCCCACTACCGATGGTAATCCAAATCTCGTGAATAGATGACTAACTAAAGTTGTGGTGACTAAAATCAGCAATAAAATACCAATTGTGTGCAAAGCAGCACTTCCTTTCTATCGTAAATCCTGAATAACTCATTTCTACGAGTATAGCATATTAGCCCCAATCCTCTGGCTTTTCCCACCTATTGTTATTCCCCTTACAGTGCCGATGTGGTATGATTATCTTAGATTATTAGAAGATTCTAATTTAGGAGGCAATTGCCATATGCTTTTAAAATCCCTTGTTAAACCTAAAGAGCGACTGACGACCGTTAAGGAAAACGTCACGTTGGAAGATGCTCTTAAGGTTCTCGAAGATTCAGGCTATCGATGTGTGCCCATTTTAGACGAAACGGGCCAAATCTTCCGAGGCAACATCTACAAGATGCACATCTATCGTCACAAGTCTCGTGGGGGTGACATGCAGCTTCCCGTCACCTCATTGTTAAAGAACGCGACTAAGTTTATCTCGGTAAACGCTGCATTCTTTAACGTCTTCTTCTCGATTAAGGATCTCCCTTACATCGCTGTTTTAGACGCCAACAACAATTTCTATGGCATTCTGACCCATACACGTTTGATGGACATGCTCTCACAATCCTGGAACGTTAACGTTGGATCATACGTGCTGACGATTGTTTCAGCTGGTGAACGTGGTGATTTATCCGCCATGTCAAAAATCATCACGAAGTATACGTCAATCGCCAGTGTGATTTCATTGGACGCTCAGGAAGGTGAGCTCGTTCACCGGACCATGTTCACGCTACCTGCTGAAGTTGATGAAGAAAAACTCAACCGAATCGTCAAGGCCTTGGAACGTAAAGAATTCCGTGTTCCAGAAATTGAAGATTTGAGAGCCGAAAACTAGTCTCGCCCACTTAGATACATAAAAAATACCCATCGCAATCTAATGCGATGGGCTTTTTTATGTTATTTGCATATGGTGCTTTATGTACTACGATGTCTTGCTTTGCTTTGTGGGCCCCACTTTCGATTTGTCCACTAAGCCGATGCTGACCTGCAACGCCAAATCAACCTTCTTCATCGTCGCGTCCTCCAAATGAGTGACCCGATCGCGCAGTCGTTGCTTATCAATCGTGCGCACTTGCTCTAACAAGATGACTGAATTTTTTTCAATCCCCGTGTGATTAGCCGTAATCCCAACATGCGTTGGCATCTTTGGCTTAGAAATTCGAGCCGTAATTGCCGCAACAATTACGGTCGGACTGTAATGATTCCCAACGTTATTTTGGATAATTAAAACGGGTCTCATTCCGCCCTGCTCCGAACCAATCACTGGTGATAGGTCAGCATAGAAAACATCGCCGCGTTTTATCTCAACGTTCGCCAATTTTTCCATCCCCTTTGTGTACTCACTAGCTAATGAGCACAGTTAATTCCATTCCGTAAATAGCTTCAACTCCGCCTCTGCTTCTGAAAGGGTAAACTCTTCAACGATTTCTCGATTAAGCTGTGACATTTCAATATAACCACGGGCCAATCTTTCAAAATCATCACCATAGTCACCAAATTCAAAATTTGCGTCTGGCACGTCATTTCCTCCTGTTTGCGCGAAACATTAAAGTCACGACAACTTCCCCAAATAATTTCCCTTACAATCTGATTTTAAGTTTACCATGCTTTATTACAGAAAGGAAACAAAATACTAGTGAACGTACTTTTTTGTAATCCGATCTGAGAATCCGCAAGCAATTTCGTAATGATTAGTTTCTAGGTGATCGGCTAAATCTTGTAAACTAATCTCTTTTGAACCATTTCGACCAACTAATGTGACTTTTGTCCCTGGTTGGTAAAATTTTGGTAACCGAATCATGATTTGATCCATGCAAACCCGCCCCAAAATATCACACTTCTGACCGTCGACTAACACGTAAAAGCCACCCAATCGGCGTTGGTAACCATCGGCATAGCCAATTGGTAATGTGCCAACAAATTCATCTTGTTTAGCGGTATATGTTGCGCCGTACCCGACACTATCGCCGGCATGAATTTGTTTTGAAAATACAATTTCGCTAGTCAAGCTCATCGCAGGATGCAGGTCAAACGGTGGCTGCAATTCTGTCCCAGATGGATTTAAGCCATAGCCCGCCGCCCCATATCGAATCATGTTGATACCGGGAAGTGGATGATGCCAAAGCGTGGTTGCAGAATTGGAAATGTGCACATACTTTGGCAGTTCTGGTAGCTCCGCCGTCATCGCTTGCCACTTACTAAGCTGACCTTGGAAGTATCGGTTGTCCTTCATATCCGCTGTGGCAAAGTGGGTGAAAATCCCTTCAAATGTGAGAGATTGACTCTTTGAAAGAAAATCAACCGCTCCCATTAAGTCGTCAGTTTCTCGAAAGCCAATTCGTCCCATTCCCGTATCCACTGCTAAATGAACCAAGAGTTGACCAGGTATGCCTTCAAGATTGCGCTCAGCTTGTTGTAGCCAATCAAGTGAACCGACTGCTGCAGCAATCTTTTGTTCAACCATTAAATGAGCGTACTCTGGTGACGTAATCCCCAGCACTAAAATTGGGTCCGTAAAACCACTTTGTCGTAGTTCAATAGCTTCATCTAGAATAGCCACACAAAAACCGGTAGCGCCAGCCTCCTTGGCAGCCATAGCCGTTTGTACTAGGCCGTGACCGTACCCGTTTGCCTTTACCACCATAAATAGTTCAGCACCATTCTGTAGGTGATCCTTGGCAGTTTTCACATTATAACGAATTGCCTCCAAATCAATGGTTAATACGGTTGGTCTATGAATTCCTACGGCCATTAGATCGACATCCTTTCTAAAATAACTTCTGTCATGACGAGTTGCTTAGTATGCGAAATGGATAAAAAGGCATTTCCCTCAAATGGGTGCTTCACGAATCCTGGTTTTCCTAGCGCATCGGAAGCAATCTCCAATTGTTTGAACGATAAGTTTTTACCAATTCCTGTCCCAAATGCCTTACTATAGGCCTCCTTGGCCGACCAACGATTAGCCAAATAAACTAAAGCCGCACGTCCTGTCAACGCTTGATAAGCGTTTAGCTCAGTCTCCGTTAGAATCCGGTTAGCCAGCGAACTTAATGATTCACCCCCGCGATCTAAGCGGTCAATTTCTTCTATATCAATGCCAATTCCATAGATCATGGCTTGCCTCCGTCGTTTTGTTCAGGCTTTAATTATAGCATATCAAGCCCAATTCGGCTGATATCCAAACCGGGCAAATTGGGCTTTTTTATCCATCTATCATCTTAAATTCCACTAATTGTAATTGATAGCAAAATAAAAAACGACCACACCAGATTGGTGTAGTCGTTTCGTTTAAATCGCTTAGTCTTTAGTTCTGATTGTGAAGGCCCGACTGCTTGATGATGCGCTGTGACTCTTACGAGCACCGCCACCATTGTTGCTGCTACGGTGTTCACCACCGCCACGACGATCGCTTGAACGACCTCCGCGTGAACCGCCACCTGAACGATGATCGCCACCGCGACCACCACGTGAGCCACCGCCACGACGATCGTTAGAACGACCACTACGGTTACGGCTACCGCCACGATAACCACCCTTGCTACCGCCTGATTTACGACGAGGCAATGGGCGTTCTGGTGTAATCTTAACAGGAACTTGGTTAGTGTCATCCTTCGTTACATCATTCAACAATGCTGCAACGAGATCAACTGCATCATATTTTTCCATTAATGATTCAGCAACTTCACGATACTTTTCAGTATCCGTGCGGTTGATTAAGTCATCAACAGTTGACTGAGCGTTGGCTAATTGACTAACCAAAGCTTCGTCATCTGTAGGTGGCTTCAATGGTAATAAGCGCACCTTAGTTAACTTTTCAATTTCTCTCATGTAATCCATTTCGCTAGGCGCAACGAATGTTAATGAAACCCCATGACGTCCGGCACGACCGGTACGGCCGATACGGTGAACGTAGCTATCTGGATCTTGAGGAATATCGAAGTTATAAACGTGAGTAATGTCATTAACATCAATCCCACGAGCAGCCACATCGGTTGCGACTAAGATATCTAACTTACCGCTCTTAAATTGGTTCAGGATTTGCATCCGGCGCTTTTGAGTTAAATCACCATGGATACCAGCAGCGTTGTAACCACGAGCCAGTAAACCACTAGTAATTTCATCAACACGACGCTTTGTTCGCGTGAAAACAAGCGTTAAATCAGGTGCTTGTACGTCGAACAAACGAGTCATGACGTCGAACTTCTCAAAGTCTTTAACCTTAACGTAATATTGGTCCACAAGATCAGTGGTCAATTCCTTGGCCTTAATCTTAATGTGTTGTGGATCTTTCATGAATTGTACACCTACCCGCTTGATTTCAGCAGGCATCGTTGCTGAGAATAGCAACGTTTGGCGTTCTTCAGGTAATTGCTTGATAATATCTTCGATGTCGTCAAGGAAGCCCATGTTAAGCATTTCATCTGCTTCATCCAATACTAACGTATTAACATGGTCCAACTTGATTGTCCCACGACGAATGTGGTCCAAAAGACGACCGGGTGTCCCCACAATAATTTGTGGGTGACTCTTCAAACTGTTAATTTGACGACGAATATCAGCACCACCGTACACAACTTGTACTTTGGCATGTTCGTCTTTACCCAGCTTATAAATTTCTTCTTGCGTTTGAATCGCAAGTTCACGAGTAGGTGAAACCACTAGTGCTTGAATAGCAGAGTTGTGTAAATCAGCCTTCTCTAAAATCGGTAATGAAAACGCAGCGGTCTTACCAGTTCCAGTTTGTGCCTGTCCAATAATATCTTTCCCTTGTAATACCAAAGGAATGGTCTCGGCCTGAATTGGTGTCGCTTCTTCATAGCCGTTTCTCTTGATTGCCTTTAAAATGTTATCAGACAACCCAAGTTCACTAAACTTCAAATAAATTTCCTCCTGTGGAAACGCTCATTATGACAACTTACCGCTAACGAAAAATCCGTTCCGTCGTACTGCGCAGCAAATGTGACAATGACTGTTCTAATCTTCTTTTAAACGTAACTAAACTACTATACAACTAAACCAATAGATTAGCAACAAAAGTTATTTGAGGGCGTTCAAGGCTTCTTCCAAATGAATCCCGTGACTCCCCTTCAACAACACTAAGTCATCTTCGGTCACTTCCTTGTCTAGTTGCATAATGAGCGCCGAAAGATCAGTGGTTGGAAAATAATGGAGTGAGTCAGAAGGGTAAATGGTAATCAGCTTATTTTCTAAAGCTTTCATATGTGTACCAATCAAATACAATGACTGAATTTGGTCGGGATGAAGATAATCTGCTAATTCAGCGTGCATCGCATCTGCATCCGTTCCCAGTTCCAGCATATCACCAAGTACAGCAATTCGCTTTCGTTTAGCTGGTACTTGGATAAAGGCACTCAGCACCTCTTTCACAGCTGTTGGATTTGAATTGTAAACGTCACTGAGGATTTGTTCTCCGCGGGCACCCTTCATCCATTCTGTTCGATTTTCGGTAATGTCAAAGTCCTTCAAGGCTTGATGCATGTTCTCGGGACGAATCTGATAGGTCGCTGCAACGGCTAACGCAGCTAATGCATTGTTAACGTTGTATTCGCCAATCAGTGGAATTTCGAACGTTTCATCTGGCCAACGGTTCGTTTTAAACGAAGTTGCAGTTGGTGTCGCCACAATGTCAGTTGGATAGAAGTCATTGATTGCTTCACGGCCAAACGTCCGTTGATATTGACTGATTGCCTCTGCTCGTTCTCGCAACAGCGGCTCATCGCCGTTATAAATGAAAACGCCATCCGCTTTCAAGCCACTGGTAATTTCCATCTTGGCATCAGCAATCTTATCTCTGGTACCAAAAAACTCAATATGAGCCTCACCAATCATGGTAATTACCGCCAAATCAGGCTGAGCTAACTTGCTAAGAAATTCAAGCTGGCCAGGTCGATCCATCCCCATTTCAACAACCAACAATTCAGTCGTCGGTTCCATTGATAGAATGGTAACTGGCACACCAATTTCATTGTTAAAGTTGTCCTGGGTCTTTGTGACGTTGAACTGGGTCGCTAACAATGCTGCAATCATGTCCTTAGTGGTTGTCTTACCATTGGAGCCAGTCACAGCCACAACTCGAGGATTGATTTTCATCAAATAGTAACGGCTGAGGTCCTGCAAAGCTTGTAACGTATCCTTAACCACAATAACTGGCAGATCCGTTGAAATATCAGTATGGTCACGACACCAGAATGTCGCTACGGCACCATTCTTGGCCGCACTGTCAACAAACGTATGACCATCACGTTCACCCATCAATGGCACAAACAAAGCGCCCTCTGTCACCTCACGACTATCAAAGCTGACGCTCGAAACCTCAAGGGTTTTCCACCGTTCGATATCGTTTTCTGCATTTACCGCTTTAGCAATTTCAGCAAGTTGCATTTTCATAATTTAAAACTCCTATTTTGTGGCGGTTCACTGAAAGTAAAAGAGACCAAACCATTCTCACAATTTGCCCTCCTTCAATTAACCGCTAAACTGTATGCCTTAAAATCAGGCTAAAAACGCTAATCACTATTATACCATATTCTAAATTTTCAAATTCAAAATAAAAATTCCCCAGCCCATTCTCATCAAAACACCGTCGTGAGAACGTTACTGAGGAATATTCGATTATGGTTATCTTACATTTTCTCCAAACGTTCAATCCGATCCGCAATCGCTGGATGGGTTGAGAACAAGGAACTTTCACGCTTTTTCTTGGCTGGATCCGAAATATAAAGTGCGGCACTTGCTGAATCAACATTTTTCATCGGCTGACCACCCTCTAATTTTCTTAGGGCTGAAATCATCCCTTGAGGATTTCGTGTCAATTCAACACTCGAAGCATCGGCCAGGTACTCCCGATTACGGGATAATGCCAACTGAATCATCGTCGCCACAATTGGCGCCAAGATAATGGCCAACAAGGAAAGAACCATTAAAATGAGATCAATTGGGTTTGACCCTTCTTTACGATCACGGTTTCCACCGCCCCACCATAGGCCACGCATCCCAAAGTTCACCAGGATAGAAATAGTTGAGGTGAGCGCTAATGCAATCGTGGAAATCCGAATATCGTAATTCCGAACATGTGAAATTTCATGTCCAATCACACCCTCTAACTCTTCACGATTCATCATCGCTAATAGGCCAGTCGTTGCGGCCACCGCCGCATGTTCAGGATTATTACCCGTTGCAAAGGCGTTCGGACTCGGGTCATCGATAATATAAACCTTTGGCATTGGGACTCGAGCAACCATCGCCATATCCTCCACCACGTGAAAAAGTTCTGGTGCCGCATTTGCATCCGTCACCTCATGTGCGTGGTTCATGGCCATGACGACGCTCGTGGATTGCGAAACCATGATAAGCGTATAAACAACCGCTATCACAACCGCAAGTAATAGTCCGCCAATCCAACTACCGTAGAAGTAACCGATAGCTGCGCCAATCAGGCTGACAAACAAAATGAAGCCGACCATCACATATATGGTTTTACGTTTATTTTGTGCAATTTGCTGAAATAACAACCAAATTCACCTACTTGTCAAATCCTTTAAACTCGTCAAAGTTAACGGTTGGGTTTTCTTTTTCTTCTTCGGGAACTTGTAGATAGTCGCCCTGCTTGAAGTGATGAATCCCAGCAACGATATTACTTGGGAAGCTTTGAATCTTCAGGTTCAAGTTGGCAACTGACGTATTATAAAGTTGACGGGAGTAAGCAATCTTGTTTTCAGTGTTTGCCAACTCTTCCATCAATTTAGTAAACTGAGCGTCTGCCTTCAACGTTGGATAGTTTTCCGCTACGGCGAAGAAGGAACTCATGGCGCCACTCAATTCGTTAGAAACCGCCATGGTCTTCTGGCGATCACCAGCGGGCACGTTAGCCATTTGATTTCTAAGACTGGTTACCTTCGCCAATGTCTCTTGTTCAAAATTCGCGTAACCCTTAACCGTGCTAATTAAATTAGGAATTAAATCATTCCGTCGTTTCAGTTGCACATCAATCTGACTCCATGATTCTTCTACGTAAGTTCGCATTTTGATCAAGCCGTTATATTGCACCACATAAATGATGGCAATCAGCGCGACAATCACAATAACAATAAGCCAAGTCATATTCATCTAATAACCTTCTCCCTCTGTATTTAACCTTATCTTAGCAGACTTTCTGCCCCTATACTAGAAACATCGTTCCTGCGGCAAAAACTTGACGAGTTCTTTAAAAATCACTAGAATACCGCTATTAGATTAGGAGTGAAACCATATGAAATCAGTTGTCTTTGTTTGCTTAGGAAACATCTGTCGCTCACCCATGGCCGAGGCCATCTTCAATCACTTGGTTGATGAGGCTGGCTTATCAAATGCCATTACCGTTTCTTCACGAGCCACAAGTACTGAAGAAGAGGGAAACCCTCCTCATCCTGGTGCTCAGGAAACGATGCGCCGTCATGGGCTCGATTTCACCGGCTTTCGATCCCAGCCAATTTCGAAACAAGATTTCGAAACCGCTGATTACATCATTACAATGGATCAACAAAACGTGGCCAATCTAAAACGAATGGCCCCAGCCGGGACTGAACAAAAAATCCACCTGTGTCTCGATATCGTACCGGGTCACGAAGGTCAAGAAATTCCAGACCCTTGGTACACGCACAAATTCGAATACACTTATGACCTACTCATGTCGGCACTGCCATCGTGGCTGAACAAGATTAGTAACTAAAAACAGGGAATCATATTCATAATGAATGTGGTTCCCTGTTTGCTTTCATCAATTATTAAACTTACCGTTGAACTGTTTCTTAATCGTTGTTGGTGCATCCTTGTAGGCGTAACTATCAACTAGTTTCCCACGAATCATGAGCCGACCAGCCCCCGTTGCGTCACAGGTAACTAACGTGACAATATCTCGTTTGGTCTGATCCACCACATCGACCCGGGTAGCCGCAATGTACTTACGAGTGTAGGCCTTATACTTGAACACTTTTTTCATGTTAGTCAGATAAATTGAATCTCCAACCTTCGTCTTGAAGAAAAGCGGACTAAACAAAACATCCTTTCGCACCATATGGTGTCCAGCCAACGGGTAGTTACCTTCACCCATCTTTTGGTCTGCTCTCAGGGTTCCGGCAGCTAAGGCTAACGTTTCGTTGCTAACCCCCTTAGCGACTGGCAAATGAACCTTGGAACTGGGGACCAGTATTTGTCCCACAACGCTAATGTCCTTCTCATTAAGTCGTGCCCGCGCCACTGTTGAAAAGTCCAAGCGTTTTGCATCACTAAAATCAAAGTTAGCCTTCTTTTTTTCGTTTTTCTTAACTGACTTTTGCGTAATCTCAGGCTGATAGGAGGTTACCAACCAGTTTTTAATTTGCTGATTTAAAATTAAGCCTAACGAAATGAGTACCAAAATCGTGAAGCCAATTCGATATAACCAAGTACCAAATTTATTTTTCCGTTTTTTTGCCATGCGTGTGTCCCCCAGGAGTAGTGATTAATGACTATTAAAGCATTAAATGTTAAGGTAATACCCATAGATAATTCTAAACTATGCGACTTGCAAATGAAAGAAGATTGATTTTTTGAAAACTGAAACACCTGACATGCCGACTGAAAAGCCGATGTGGCGCCAAAACTTAGTAGTTCTTTGGTTTGGTACCTTCATGGCTGGATTGGCATTCAGCGAAATTATGCCATTTTTATCCTTATACGTTGATACATTGGGAAATTTCTCCAAAACCGAATTAAATTTATACTCTGGGATCACCTTCTCAGCCACCTATTTGGTCACCGCAATCGCTTCACCAATCTGGGGAAAGCTAGCGGACAGTAAAGGCCGAAAGGTTATGCTTTTGAGAGCCTCACTTGGAATGTCATTCATCATGGCCTTAATGGGCCTGGTAACCAGTGTTTGGCAACTTATGGCCTTGCGCTTTATCCAAGGCATCTTTTCCGGCTATATTAGTAACGCTAACGCCTTAATGGCCACTCAAGTTCCCAAGCAAAAAAGCGGGCAAGCCCTTGGAACTCTGGCAACCGGTTATGTTGGTGGTTCGCTCTTTGGTCCCCTACTTGGTGGGATTCTCGCTGAGGTCTTCTCCTATCGAGTCACCTTCTTTATCACGGGTGCTTTGCTACTTTCAGTTTTTTTCCTCAGTTACTTCTTTGTTCATGAGAAATTTACCCCCGTTGAAAAAGCAGATATGCTTTCAACAAACGAAGTCGTCAAAGTCCTTCGCAATCCTAAACTGATTTTAGGAATGTTTGTTACCACACTGATTATCCAAGCCTCAAACAACTCCATTTCACCTATCTTAGCGTTGTTTGTTCGTCAAATCATGCCGGCCGGATCACCAGTCACCTTCTATAGCGGAATTGTCGCTGCTGTCCCAGGTGTTGCAACACTCTTTGCAGCACCCAGACTTGGCCGACTAGGTGATAAATTTGGGACGGAATTAGTGCTGTCGGTTGGGTTCATTTTCGCCATTATTGTTTATATCCCGATGGCCTTCGTTACCAACGTGTGGATGCTCATTGTCCTGCGTTTTCTAATTGGTATCTCGAACGCCACAATGTTGCCCGCCGTTCAGACCCTCTTATCGAAGAACACGCCGGCCGAAGTCACCGGACGGGTTTTCTCCTACAACCAATCATTCCAGGCCGTAGGGAACGTCTTAGGCCCCCTGATTGGCTCGTTTGTGTCAAATACGTTTGATTACCGAGCGGTTTTCATCTCAACATCAATTTTAGTCTTACTCAACTTCACCATGGTCTGGTTCAATACGAAGTCCATGCGCAAAAAACATTTAGATCAAATCTAAAAATAGGAGCCACGGAATAAATTCCGGGCTCCTATTTTTGTACCATTGCGGAAAAAGACCAAAGAAAAAAGCCGACGCAGGGTCGACTTTCGAATTGTTCTTTAGTTTGATAAACCGTACTTCTTGTTGAAACGATCGACCGCACCATCGGCTTGAGTAAACTTTTGCTTACCAGTGTAGAATGGATGTGAGTCAGATGAAATTTCAACACGGATCAATGGGTAGTCGTTACCGTCTTCCCACTTGATTGTTTCCTCTGAAGTGGCTGTTGAACCAGAGATAAACTTGTAGCCAGTACTTGAATCTTGGAAAACAACCTTATGGTAATCTGGATGAATATCTTTTTTCATAATTTCTTCGCTCCTTTGCCCTGAATCATTTGCTGAAACAGAGATTCATGAATAACCAACCTTTGTACTATAACACGAAACGTTTTTTCTGGCAATGCACTAAATTAAGAAAATTAGGACTCGACAGGTTGACTATTTTCCAGTTTAGCCACGGCATGTAGCGCGGTCAGCTTACGGATAATACTATCGTAGCCACGCAAAATGTTTTCTGCGTCTTCTATCTCGGTGATGCCTTCTGCCATCATAGCCGTAATCATCAGTGAAGCCCCTGCCCGAATTTCGCCGGCATCGACTACCGCACCACTCAACGTGTCGGTGTGCTCTACTACAATCATGTTCTGTTCACTACGAATATTAGCGCCCATTTTTTGAAGTTGGCTAATGTGCTTAACGCGCTTCGGATAAATGGTATCAACAATCATGCTACTTCCCTTTGCTCGCAGCAAAAGCGGCGTAATCGGTTGTTGCAAGTCCGTCGCAAAGCCAGGGAAAGGCATCGTCTTAACTTGAATAGGGTTCAATTCGACTGATTTACCAACGTAAATGCTGTCTTCGTTGATTGTAATATCAACACCCATTTCAACTAGCTTAGCAGTAAAGGCCTCTAAATGTTCTGGAATGACATTATTGATTGTAATGCCATCCCCAACTGCAGCTGCCATCGATAGGTAAGTCCCGGCTTCAATCCGATCGGGAATGATGGTATGTGTTGCTTTCGCTTTAAGGGTTGGAACGCCTTCAATTCTGATGACATCAGTTCCAGCACCACGAATATTGGCGCCCATGTTGTTCAGGAACGTCGCAATATCAATAATCTCCGGTTCCTTAGCGGCATTTTCAATAACCGTCCGGCCTTCAGCCTTAACGGCCGCCAGAATCGTGTTAATGGTTGCCCCAACGGACACGAGGTCTAAAAAGATTCGTGCGCCGTGAAGGCCTTCGCTACCGGTTTCAATTTTTACTGTCCCGTCAATCTCAGTGACTTCCGCACCCATGGCCCGAAACGCCTTGATGTGCTGGTCAATTGGTCGGGGACCAATGTTGTCACCACCGGGAAAACTCACTGTTGCTCGTTTAAAACGTCCAAGTAAAGCACCCATAAAATAATATGAGGCTCTCAGACTTTTAATTGCTTTACTAGGTAATGGTGCCTCCACAATCTCTGTTGGCTCAATGCTAAGGACGCCGTCTTCAAATTCCGAATGCACATTCATCGACTTGAGAATGACCATCAAGTTGTGAACGTCAAGAATGTCGGGAACCATATCAAATTTAATGGGCGTATCCGCCAATATGGCTGCCGGGATTAAGGCGACAGTGCTGTTTTTGGCACCACCAATTGTAACTTCGCCTGATAGGCGATGACCGCCTTCGATTATCATTTTCTTCATTGTATAAGATTCCTCGCTAAAATATCCGATTCAACAATCTCAATCCATCATAAATAAAGCCAATGAAAAATACAATACTTGATTGATGAATCACGCAAAATGTAATAATTAATTTGCGTTTGATGGCTACTAAAAAATGCTCAACTTTTATGAAGTCGAGCATTTGCAATTTTACTATTTAGCTAGTTGTTTATCAACGGTCGCAATGAAATCACGGAATAATCCTTCGGGCTTCGTTGGGCGTGATAAGAATTCTGGGTGGTATTGGGCAGCCACAAAGAAGTCATTTTCTGGGTATTCAATCACTTCAACCAAGTGATTATCTGGTGATGTTCCAGAGAAGACAAGGCCCTTAGCGGTCATTTCGTCACGATAAGCGTTGTTAAATTCATAACGGTGACGATGACGTTCACCAATTTCGGCTTTGTTGTCATAAGCGGCAGCTGCTTTAGTACCTGGCACCAACTTACATGGGTATAAACCAAGTCGTTGCGTCCCACCCATATCATGGATATCTTCTTGATCAGCCATCAAGTCGATAATCTTGTGAGCAACGTTAGGGTTCATTTCAGTTGAGTTGGCATCTTGATAGCCTAAGACGTGACGAGCAAATTCAACACTAGCCATTTGCATACCTAAACAAATGCCCAAGAATGGGACATTATTTTCTCGTGCGTACTGAATGGCAGTAATCATGCCTTCAATTCCGCGATCGCCAAATCCACCAGGGACAATAATACCGTCTGCATCGCCAATAATTGATTTCACGTTATCTTCAGTAATGTTTTCTGAGTCAACCATTTGTAAATCAATGTCAGCATCAACTGGATAGCCAGCGTGCTTCAATGCTTCAGCAACGGAAATATAGGCATCGTGCAAGCCAACATACTTCCCGACCAGGGCAATTTTGAAGGTCTTCTTTAAGTTTTGAACGTGGTTTTCAAGGTTTGCCCATTCGGTCATATCGGCCTTAGGTGCCTTAAGTTTCAAATGATCAATCACAAGTTGATCCATGTTTTGTTCTTGTAAACGGAGTGGAATTGAATAAAGCGTTGGTGCATCCTTTGATTCAATAACAGCTTCAGGCTTCACATCACAGAACAAGGCAATCTTACGACGCATATCGTCTGTAATTGATTCTTCAGTCCGAACTACCAAAATGTTTGGTTGAATCCCTAATCCACGAAGTTCTTTAACACTGTGTTGAGTTGGCTTGGTCTTCATTTCACCAGCAGCCCGTAAGTAAGGAATCAAGGTCGTGTGGATGTAAATGACATTGTCGTCGCCCACTTCTGCCTTCATTTGACGGATAGCTTCCAAGAATGGCAGTGATTCGATATCCCCAACGGTCCCACCAATTTCGGTGATGACGATATCAGCATCCAGCGTCTTTCCAGCACGCATGATTTTTTCTTTGATCATCCCCGTAATATGAGGAATCACTTGAACCGTTGCACCAAGGTAATCTCCGTGACGCTCCTTTTGGAGTACTTCTGAGTAAATTTTCCCTGTTGTGACGTTAGAATACTTGTTCAAGTTGTTATCGATAAAGCGTTCATAATGCCCTAAATCAAGGTCTGTTTCGGTACCATCATCGGTGACGAACACTTCACCGTGTTGGTAGGGATTCATCGTGCCTGGGTCTACGTTGATATAAGGATCGAACTTTTGAATCGTTACCTTTAAGCCGCGATTTTTAAGCAAACGACCGAGGGATGCTGCAACGATCCCCTTTCCTAATGATGAAACAACGCCACCAGTCACAAAAATGTACTTAGTCATGTTATGAACTCCTTGTCTTTTTATTTTGGGTATGGCCCGACACACTTGCAATTGATCATGTGAACATGAATTTTAACAATAAAAAAGCTCCCTATTCAAAATGAATAGGGAGCTAAACCGTTCGTTTGTCCCTATTACTCATAGGGAGCCCAAATAACATAATACCGTGTGAATCAACAGTCGTCAAGCAAAAGTCGAAAAGAAATTACTTGTTGCTCTCTTCGTCTTCTTCATCGTCGTCGAAATCGTCATCATCATTCAATTCTTGCAATTGACCTTCGATTCCGTCCGGGATATCTTCTTCGTCTGCATCGTCTGAGTCATCGATATCGGCTAAATCATTTTTGTATTTGTTAATGTCTTCGGTTGAATCGTCATCTTCATCAGCGGCGTAATCATCGTCTGAATCATCAATAGTGTCTTGATCTTCAGGATCATCATCGTCGTAATCGATAACATCATCATCGTCGGCAGTATCGGCAAGAAAGGCGTTAACCTTCTTACGCTTTTTACGCTTAGGTTGGTCTTCATCCTCTTCGGCATGGACAGTTGCTTCGTCGATAGATTCGAATGGGTACCAAGTACGTAGGCCCCATAGATTATCACCTAACGAAATGAAGCTGCCGTCAATGTTCAAATCCGTATAGAATTGAGAAAGTCGCTTACGCATTTCTTCGTCGCTTTCTCCTAAATACTGTTGAACTTCATTTGCCAAATCTGCGAAACCCATTGTGTCGCCACGCTCTGAAAGAATAGCGTGTGCAACTTCGATCATAGATAGTTCCTTTTTATTTTGGCCTTCAAAGATTTTTAATTCCAAACTGGAGCACGTCCTTTCCGCAGTCTACCAAAACACTATACTCGCTTAAACCGTAAATTGCAATCTAATCTTATGCTCGCTTAATAATTCTTCGCCAGCATAAAGGAAATAGTCGATGCTAACGCTACCGCCAAACGGGGTATCGTTGAACTGAAGCTTCAACGATGGTGTGACAGTATCGATAGCTAACAAGCCGTATGGCGTTTTGTACTGTGCCTGGACACGTTTGCCATCACTAAAAAAGAGCCGGGAACGGTTGTCGCCGTTCCGCGTCAGTTGGACATCCCCATTGGGCAGAATCTTCAACGTTACGGTTGCTGGTGAATCCTCTTCCTCGTTCATTTCCTGGTAACGAAGATAAAGCGTTTCACCAATCTGAACGAGTCTGCCCTCAACGTCGAGCACATAATCCGACTGCTCGCCGTCTTGTATTGTTACTGTTTGCAAATGAATAACGGCAGGTACGCCTGCTGATGAATTATCCAAAAGCCACACACCTTCCTTAATAAGTTCCATTACATTATAACGCTAACGCAACCAGATTACTTAATTCGAATTCGATTTACCTAGTGGTATTCAGAAATTTCAATGAGATTTTGATCCGGGTCACGCACATAAATAGAAGTTATCGGCCCGTGTGCACCAATTCGATTAACAGGTCCTTCCACTATATCGACATAATAACTCTTTAAATGGTTTTCTACTTCTTCCAGAGGATCCTTCACAATGATACAGAAGTCCGCTGCTCCAGGAGTCGGCGCCTTAGCAATTGGTAAGTTTGGCTTGTCTATAACTTGAAATTTAATGGCCTGTTTCCCACAAAGAACGTAATGCTGGTTATCGTTCCGATCAATTATCGGCATATCAAATACTTCGTGATAAAAACGTAAAGTTGCTTCGAGATCGGTCACGGTTAACGTAATATGATCAATATCCTTAATTTTCATTTTTTAATTTCCTCTCGTATTGAATAGATATGTCCATTATACCATCTTAGGCGGTCATTCAAATGACGGTAGTCGGTTTTTCCGCTATAATAAAAAGAAGTTGTGACAGAAGTTGGGTAGTTGCTGAGCACTAACCTAGATTGGCGAATAATTCGTTTCTGGAATTGTTCGTTAATCGTAGTTAGGCGGAGGCACCTGCGACTGGGACTCGCGAACTGCGCGGTAGTCCCATCGACAACGACGTGAAACTAGTGACTTCTGGAGCATGATTAAGTTAAGCAGTTCAATTAATTAGATGCTTTAACAAAGGAGCTTCGCCATGATTATTTCAGAAAATTTCGAATCGATTCAAACCATTAACACCCCCATCAAGCAAGGAGATAACCTGGCCGCCTTTGCGTACACGAACTCCTTTTTGAATTTAGTGAGTGACTTGAATCAGCCAATACTCCATTTTTGGACGACGCATCCATGCCTAATTCTAGGCCTCAAAGACAAACGCCTCCCACACTTGGCGGATGGTCTTGCGAGTGTTAAACAAGATGGTTACGATTATTTTCTGAGAAATTCCGGTGGCTTAGCCGTCGTCAGTGACGGTGGCATCCTCAACGTTTCCATTTTTCTTCCCCAGGCTTCTAACCGCGTTTCAGTGGATCACGCCTACCAAATAATGGAAGAACTCATTTCGCAAACCTTCCCTGAGTTAAAGATTGATCATTACGAAATCGAACATTCTTACTGTCCAGGTGACTACGATCTCAGCGTCAACGGTCAAAAAATTGCTGGTATTTCACAGCGACGGACGCCAAACGCCCTCACCATCATGCTGTACTTGAGTGTTACAGGCAACCAGGGCTTTCGCGGGGAAATGGTCAAGCGCTTCTATGACAAAGGCCTGGGTGGCGAACCAAACGATTTGGATGTCCCAGAGGTTTGGCCAGAAACAATGACGACACTTGAGGATCTTTACCGTACGCCCATGACCACGGCTGACGTACGACAAAAAATGACGCAAACTTTGCAGACGGCTGGCATGCGTGCCAGCTCAGCAAAAATCGAAACTTTTATGGCTGAAGCAAACTACCAAGCGCAATTCGACAAGGAATACGCCAAAATGCAAAAACGCCAACCAACACTAAACTAGGAGGACCAAACGTTTGTCTTATCAAGATGAAATTTTGCCTCGTGAAAAAGTTTTTCGCGACCCAGTTCACAATTATATTTACGTCCAATATCAAGTCATCATGGATCTCATTAACACCAAGGAATTTCAGCGTTTACGTCGAATCAAACAATTAGGAACGACCTCCCTTACTTTCCACGGCGCTGAACATTCCCGATTTGGGCACTCGTTAGGGGTTTACGAAATTACTCGCCGAATTTGTGATAATTTCAAGCGTAATTACCCCACCCAAGAACCAGGTGATGGGTCATGGGATGACTCTGAGCGCCTCGTCGCGCTTTGTGCCGCCCTATTGCATGATATCGGCCACGGCCCCTATTCTCACACCTTTGAACATATTTTTCACACTAATCACGAAGCGATTACGGTCGAAATCTTGACCTCACCCCAAACCGAGGTCAACCAGATTCTGAGCCGTGTCGCCCCCGATTTCCCTCAAAAAGTCGCTTCCGTGATTCAAAAAACTTATCCTAACAAGCAAGTTGTCCAAATGATCTCCAGTCAAATCGATGCCGATCGCATGGATTACTTACTTCGGGATGCTTACAATACCGGTACCAAATATGGTACCTTTGATTTAACGCGAATTTTGCGGGTCATGCGCCCATACAAAGGTGGCATCACCTTTGAAATCGATGGTATGCACGCGGTGGAAGACTACATCATGAGTCGCTTTCAAATGTACGTCCAAATTTACTTCCATCCTGTTTCCCGAGCAATGGAAGTCATCTTGGCCCATTTGCTCCAACGTGCTAAGGAACTTTATACCTCGGACAGTCCGGAAGCTGCCAAATTAAATCCATACCTGTTAATGCCGTTTTTCCATAACGAATTTGATTTGGACGACTACCTCCTGTTGGATGACGCAACCATGACAACTTACTTTGCCCAATGGCGTTCCGCTCATGATAGCGTCCTTCGCGATTTAGCTGTACGCTTCCTGGACCGTAAGCCGTTGAAATCAGTAGCTTTTGACGATGAAACCGAGCCGTTAATTCCAAAGCTAGTGGAATTGATTACGAAGGCCGGTTTCGACGCCACCTATTACACGGCTATCAACAATAGTTACGACTTGCCTTATGATGCGTACGATCCGAACCTCAAGAAGCCGATGACGCAAATCGAGCTGATGCAAAAGGATGGCTCATTAGTCGAACTATCAACCGTCAGCAGCCTAGTTAGCGCCATCACCGGTAAATTTTCTGGAGACCAACGCTTCTTCTTCCCACGGGAAATGCTGTTACCCGACTCAGAAATGATCGAGCTGTTCGAACCCATTTATGAGGAATTTAATCATTATATTTTGAACGATCACATTACTAATCCAAAGGAGTCTTAAACTCAATGTCTATTAAGCTAATCGCCATCGATATCGACGGCACACTATTAAATGAAAAAAATAAACTTGCATCTGAAACCATCGACACCATCAAACAAGCTCATGCTCAAGGTGTCAAAGTGGTCCTCACAACCGGGCGGCCACTTTCCGGGGTCTCTGCCTACCTAAAGGCGTTAGGCATCTCTGGTGATGATGAATACGTCATTACCTTCAACGGTGCCATGGCGCAAACAGTAAGCGGTAAAGTTCTTAACCACCACACCCTATCGAACAATGATTTCATCGATATCGAAGCGGAAGGCCGGAAATTGGGTTCCCACTTCCAAATCGAAACCTCTGATTTCATTTATACGCCTAACAAAGATATTAGTGTCTACACCATTTACGAAAGCTACCTGGTCACGATGCCAATTCGTTATCGTGAAGTCAGTGAAATGCCATCCGACCTCACCATTTCAAAAGCAATGTTTGTTGACCACGAGGAAATCATTTCCAAGATTAAGGACCAAGTGGTTGAACGCCTCGGTGACAAGTACTATGTTGTGCAAAGCGAACCCTTCTTTATTGAAATCATGAACAAGAACGCTAGCAAAGGTAACGCCCTTGATGAGCTTACAACGCAACTCGGAATTGCCCCTGAAGAGGTCATGGCCATTGGTGATCAAGGCAACGACTTAACCATGATTAAGTTTGCCGGCCTCGGTGTTGCGATGGGAAATGCCATCCCCGAAATCAAGGCAGCTGCTCAATACGAAACCAAGACCAACGCTGAAAATGGTGTCGCGTACGCCATTCAGGAAAACGTTTTGAAATAAAGCCTACAGCGACGAAAGCCACCTAATCCGAAAGAATTAGGTGGCTTTTTGTTGACCCTTAAATCATGTCATGCTGTTCATAATGTTGTCTTAGGTACGTTGCTGTCAATCCATGAGGCTGTTTCACAATATCGTCAGGACGACCCTGGGCCATAATCTGCCCCCCTTGCGAACCACCCCTTGGCCCCAAATCAAGAAGATAATCTGCATTTGCCATTAAGTCCAGGTCGTGCGTAATTAGGAGAATCGTGGCCCCCTGCTCAATCAATTGGTCAAAAACCCCCAGTAACGTTTGGACGTCCAGCGGGTGCAAGCCAATCGTGGGTTCATCAAAGATAAACAAACTGTTGGCTTGATACCGTTTCAAATGTGACGTCAGCTTCAGACGTTGGGCTTCACCGCCTGAGAGCGTTGGTGTGTCCTCACCTAAATGTAAATAGTCAAGGCCCATTTCTTGCAAAACGGTCAGCGTCTGGAAAATGGTCGGTTCAGCTTCAAATACCGAAATCGCGTCGCCCACTTCCAATGCTAATAAATCGGCAATTGAATACCCTCGCCACTTAATTTCCAAAATATCCGGATTGAACCGATTACCACCACAGGTTGGACACGTTTCAACCATGTCTGGTAAGTACTGGATATCCAGAGAAATCTGCCCGGTTCCACCACAAGTTGGGCATGCCCCCTCTTTGTTGTTATAAGAAAAATGACTTGCCGTGTAATGGTGTTTCTTCGACTCTGGCAAACTAGCAAATAGCTTTCGAAGCACGTCCATAATGTTGGTATATGTCGCTACCGTTGAGCGCATGTTTTTGCCCACCGGCGAAGCATCTACGCTGATGACGTGTTTCAAATCACCAGAATTTAAGTGACTAACCTGCTGCGGCATTACCTGATTTTTGGCCTTACTTTCAAGCGCTGGCACCAAACTATCTAAAATTAGGGTTGTCTTACCAGCTCCAGAGAATCCCGTAATGGCGCTAATCTTCTTTAAAGGAAATTCAGCAGTTAAATGATTTAAGTTATAACGATGGTTAACCGTCAATCCAAATTTTCCTTGAGCGAATAACTCGTCTTTTCTGGCTAGTTTTCTACTTTGAATGGGTGCCTTCCCTGATAAAAATGGGCCAATCAGCGATTGCGAATTCTGTTTCAAATGGGCTGGTGTTCCTGTGGCCACAACAGTACCACCTTTGGTACCAGAACCAGGTCCAATTTCAATCACCCAGTCGGCTGCATCAATAATCGCGGTTTCATGGTCAACCACAACCAGAGAATTGCCACCCGCAATCAGCGCCCGAAAAATTTTGATAAGTCCGGCGACGTTGTCGGGATGCAACCCAACTGAGGGCTCATCTAAAATATAAAGGACCCCCGTCGTTTCCGTTCGTAGCGTTCGTCCTAATTGAATCCGTTGTAGCTCTCCGGTTGAAAGGGTCGACCCCAACCGATTCATCGTTAAATAATCGAGGCCTAAATCTAATAATGGCTGAAGCTGATTCAGTAACTCTTGGCTTAAGTTGTGGGCTAGTTCTTGCATGTCTGCGGGTAATGCTGCCTTCATTCGGCTAATAAAATCTGGTAAATCGCCCAGCGGTTGCTCACTTGCCTCAGCAATATTCATGTCCAGCACATGCTGGTTTAATCGGTCTGGATTCAAACGCGTCCCATGGCAGGTCTCACAGGTACTGAAAGTGTAGAACTGATTGAGTCGCTTTAGTGCTCGATCACTTTTAGTGGTCTGCATACTATCCTCAATCGCGTTATAAGCATTTTCAAACAAGGCGTGCTCCATGTGAAAAACGCGTCCCGTTCCGGATAAGATATCAACAGGATACTGCTTTTTCTCACCGTGCATCACCATTTCTTTTTCATCGTCACTGAGGTCCTTATAAGGGACCGTCGTTCGAATCCCCATCGCTGCAGCAACTGTTGGCATAAAGTTTCGCCCAGGTAACCGCCATGACGCGATTGCGCCATCCGCCAAACTCAGATTTTCGTCAAAAATCAATTTACTGGGATCAATTTGCTTAGTCTTGCCAAGTCCGCCACAGGTTGGACAGGCTCCATCAGAGTTAAAGGCAAAATCCTCGGCACCAAAAGCCCGGAACTCAACTCCACAAGTGGGACAGGTAATGATGCCCATCTGATCATCCAGCCGATCCATCGCTTCGGCAATCTTAATAGTCGGCGGAACCCGGTGCCCATTTGGACAAACTGGCGAGCCTAATCGTGAATAAATCAGTCTTAAGACATTATAGATTTCTGTCATTGTCCCCACTGTTGAGCGCACAGAGGGCACGTTTGGCCGTTGACGCAGCGCTAAAGCGGCTGGGATATATTTCACCGATTTGACGTTAGCACGCCCAACCTGGCTAATTCGGCGCCTGGTATAGGTAGCCAAGGCATCAAGATAACGTCGTGAACCTTCGGCGTAAAGGATTCCCATGGCCAGTGAAGATTTTCCCGAACCCGATAAGCCAGAAATAGCGACAAACTGATTAAGCGGGATGTCTACATCGATTCCCTTTAAATTGTTAACTTCGCCGCCACGAACTTCAATTTGCGTTGGTAAATTTATCCATTCCGTCATCTAACCACTCCTCATTATCCTCATTCTACTCCTGCTAATTTTCGATGACAAAAGTAAAAACCTCCGCCAAACTCAGTCACCATTTTGGCTTCGACTAGTTCAGAAGAGGTTTATTTTTAATCCTTTTTCGATTGATTATTTAATAGACTATGCTTGGCTCCGTACAAGAAGTAAATGGCAAGACCAATGAGGAACCAGATGGAAGACACAATCCAAGTATCAAGTGGCAACTGTGCCAGCATAAAGATACATAGTGCAGCAGAAACGATTGGTAACACTGGGTACAATGGGACCTTGAAGCCACCCGCGTTGTCGATGTCCTTCCGACGTCGTAACGGAATAATACCAATTGAAATGAACGTGAAGGCAATCAACGTTCCAATGTTAACTAATTGCGTTAACCGATCAAGTGAAACCAGGCCACCCAAGATTGCGATGATAATGGTAACCGCAATCAAACTTACTCGTGGTGTGTGGTGCTTCATTTCAATCTTACCAAGTGCTTTTGGTAATAAACCATCCCGACCGATTGAGTAAATTAATCGTGATGAACTGAAAATCATTGAAACCATCATCGTGAACATACCGGCTAACGCACCGATTGAGATGATACCGGCTACCCAGTTTTGGTTAACCAAGTGTAAAGCAAATGAAACAGGATCAGAAACGTTTAGCTTCGTGTATGAAGTCATCCCCGTCAAAACGGCAGCAACGAGAATATATAAAATCGTACAGATTAACAGGGTACCAATAATTCCGATTGGCATGTTCTTCTTAGCATTTTTAACTTCGGCAGCTGATGCTGAAACAACGTCAAAGCCTAAGTAAGCAAAGAAAACCAGTGAAGCACCCGTCATGATTCCCTTCACACCAAATGGCATGAATGGTACCCAGTTCGTTGGTTTCACGTAGAAGAGACCAACGGCAAGGAACAAGAAGATAATGGCAATTTTAACCACCACGATGATGTTGTTGACCATGATTGAGGTCTTAGCACCCCGGGAGATAATCAAACCGATTAATAGCACAATAATAATGGCAAAAATATTAATGTAAGTTCCATGTGCTGGGTCAAATGGCCCAGTCAGCGCTTTAGGAACACTAATACCGAATCCTTTGATGAATGATAGGAAGTAAGCTGACCATCCCGTTGAAACTGAGGCAACTGCCAGCATATATTCCAAAATCAAGGCCCAACCTAATACCCAGCCAATGACTTCGCCGAAAACGATGTTACCGTATGAATAGGCGCTTCCGGCAATTGGTAAGGCTGATGAGAACTCTGCATAACACATTGCAGCAAACGTACACACAATCGTAGCTAAAATGAATGAGATGACGATTGCGGGACCACTGTATAATGCAGCAACCGTTCCGGGAAGAATAAAAATCCCAGTCCCAATAACGGCTCCCACCCCTAACATGACCAAATCTTTCGCGTTCATTGTTTTTTCTAATTGGGCATCCTTTAATAGATACCGGTCTAAACTTTCTTTCTTAAAGTACCGGGCAAGACCACCTGTACGCATAATTTTTCCTCCTTCTGACTCCATATGACCATCCTCCTTATTCTATCTTAATGAGGACCGGTAAAAAAGATAAAAGAAAAACGCACCGGTCTTTGAGTCACCGATGCGTCCACCGGGAAGACCGCTACGCTTCTGCCTAGCCATCTTCCGGTCGTTTGAGAATTCTCAATGCTAAAGATTCCTCTTTAACTGACCTGGAAAAGACTAGGCTCGTTAAAGAAGAAAAATCCTGATAATCGTAGTACTGGTCGATTAGTTAATTGCATTGGAAATTCCCCTCTCATTTGATAATGATGTTATTCTAACCTAAATTTCATTCAGGTACAAGCTTAAATTAAAGTTAGGAAGATAGAAACCACAATCAGGGTCACCCCAACGATTAGGCAAAAGCGGGCGTAACGGTTTACCACGATGGGACCGTTTTTTAAGGAGCCCACGCTCTCCACTTTAATCTTTTCCTTTTTTAAATCCTCTTCACCTTTTTTGCGGAAGTGAAACCAACCAGCAAACAAATGAGCTTTTTCCAAGATGAAGAAAGCTGCCCCAATTAAAAATAGTAAACCGATCATGAACCAAACGTTGGCGACGACAATCAGTGGCGCAAACCACAAAGCCACCACTCCGGCTACTAAAATGATGCCGAGCGTCCAGAGACTAACCCGATTCTTTTTAATAAATGACATGTTGCCCTCCTAACCAAACAAAAATTGGCTTGAATGGGATACATCCAAACCAATTTTGATTATTGATTGTTGATAACGTTAAAACGATTTGTGAACAATGGGCTAACTGGCTTGTGTTCGTGAATTCGTTTAATTGCGGCTCCCATCAATGGGCCAACTGAGATTTGTTGAATCTTATCAATCTGCTTTTCAGCGGGTAATTGAATCGAATCCGTCACCACTAATTCTTTAATTGGTGATTTGGCAATCCGTTCAATCGCTGGACCTGAAAGTACGGGATGAGTGCCACTAGCATAAACTTCAGTGGCGCCCGCATCAATTAAGGCTTGTGCGCCTAAGGTGATGGTTCCCGCCGTATCAATCATGTCGTCAATCATGATACAACGCTTACCCTTTACGTCTCCAATGATGTTCATCACTTCGGCCACGTTGGCCTTTGGACGACGCTTATCAATAATTGCGATTGGTGCCTTCAAGAACTCAGCTAATCGACGAGCTCGAGTTACGCCACCATGGTCAGGTGAAACAACTACCGCATTTTCATCGAGACCATGATTAATGAAGTAGTCCGCCAACAATGGCGCACCCATCATGTGATCCACGGGAACATCGAAGAACCCTTGGATTTGGGCAGCATGCATATCAAGTGCGACAACACGCGTAATTCCCGCCTTTTGCAACATGTTAGCCACTAATTTAGCCGTGATTGGTTCACGGGAACGGGCTTTACGGTCCTGGCGAGCATAACCATAGTAAGGAATAACCACGTTAATCGTCTCAGCACTTGCACGACGCAAGGCATCAATCATAATCAGTAATTCCATCAAGTTATCGTTAACGGGTGCTGATGTTGACTGAATGACGTAGACGTGACAACCACGAATACTTTCTTCAATGTTAATCCGAATTTCACCGTCGCTAAAACGGTCAACGGACGTTTTACCAAGTTCAACCCCAACTTCATCGGCAATTTTTTGGGCCAAAGGCTTGTTAGAATTCAGCGCAAAAATCTTCAACTTCGAGTCAAAATATTTGTTAGCCATAAGTTCCTCCAAGAACAATTTTTCTAATTCAATTTTATGCTATTCCATTAGAAAAGCAAGCGTTACTTCACGCTTAGTCTTCACCACCATAAGGTAGTTTTTGGTAATAGTTGGGTTTATTCGTTTGGCGTTGGCGAGCAATCGCCATATCGTATTTTGCCACATCATCGGTAATGGTTGACCCAGCCGCGATAAATGAGTGATCTGCCACATTAAGTGGTGCAATCAAGTTGGCGTTACTGCCGATAAACGAGTCATCCCCAACTGTAGTGGTATTCTTGTGTGCACCATCGTAGTTAACGAACACCACCCCGCAACCAACATTAATATTCTTGCCTAGGTTACCGTTACCAACGTAGGTCAAATGGCCCACCTTAGTACCTTCACCAATTGTCGACTTCTTGACTTCAACGAAGTTCCCCAAATGAACTTTAGGTCCAATGTTGGATTCTGGTCGTAAGTGACTCATTGGGCCAATGTTACTATCATCGTGCATTTCGGAATCTTCTAGATACGAAGAGATGACCTTCACCCTATCGTGTAACACGGAATCATGAATTTCTGAATTAGCGCCAATAAAACAATCTTCGCCAATAATGGTTTTACCCTTCAATAAAACACCAGGTTCAATAATTGTGTCTGCCCCAATCGTGACATTCATATCGATGTAAGTATTCTCTGGGTTGATCAAAGTCACACCATTCCGCATGTGGGTCTCATTAATCCGTTTTTGCATAATACGATTGGCCTTAGCCAACGCTACTCGGTCGTTAACTCCCATGGATTCATCAAAGTCCGACATCGTATAAGCAGCCACAGTGTCGCCCTGATTCTTCAAGATTTCAATGACATCAGTCAGGTAGTACTCACCCTGTGCGTTTTCATTATTGGTTTCGTGAAGTGCACGGAATAGAGCCTGATTGTCGAATACATAAACACCCGTGTTGATTTCGGCAATTTCCTTTTCGGCATCCGTAGCGTCTTTTTGCTCCACGATTTTTTCTACGATGCCCAGCTTATTTCTAACGATACGACCGTAACCAGTTGGATCAGGTGCAATCGAGGTCAAAACGGTCGCAACCGCCTTCTTAGCATCGTGAAATTCGAACAAGTTGCTAAGGGTTTCAGCAGTGAATAATGGCGTATCGCCACTAATCACCAAAGTGGTTCCCTCTTTATCCTTCAATAATGGTTCGGTTTGCATCACTGCATGGCCAGTTCCAAGTTGTTTTTCTTGGAGGACGTATTCACTCCGGTCACCCAGCGTTGCCTTGACATCCTCAGCACCGAAGCCAACAACCGTCACAATTTCATCTATTTGGGTTTTCTGAACTTCCGTCAGGACATGCTCCACCATGGGCATACCACAAACTTTGTGTAAAACTTTGTATAATTTTGATTTCATTCGCGTGCCCTTACCGGCAGCTAAAATGATCGTATTCCGCGTGTTCATTGCCATTGACTCCCTAACTAAAATTATTTTTTCGAAAAGATCTTTTCGAGATAATTCCCAGGTGCAACCTTCACTTGTTCGTTTTCAACACCAACCGTCAACAGGGAGGTATAGTCTTCAATCACCTTGTCTTCAGTGTCGGCACCTTCAGCAAATACCGAAATACCGACGACTGTAGAATCAAATTCCTTAACGAGCGATTGCATGCCCCGAACTGTTCCGCCGGCCTTCATATAGTCATCAACGACTAAAACTCGGGAACCTGATTTAAGACTACGCTTGGATAAAGCCATCTTTTCGATGCGGTTACTAGAACCCGAGACATAGTTTACACTCACCGTTGAACCTTCCGTAATTTGAGAGTCATGTCGCACAATCACAAATGGAACGTTCAGAAATGAGGCAACACTTTGTGCAATTGGCACCCCTTTAGTTGCAACCGTCATGACGGCATCGACAGCGCCTTCTTGATATTCAGTCGCGATAATCCGCCCAACCTGGCGTAAAACGTCGGGTTGTCCCAGGAGATCAGACATATAGACATAACCACCTGGCAAGAACCGATTTTCCTCTGTAAGGGCTGTTTCCATTTTGCGAACAAATAAAATGGCTTCTTCTTCGGAAATCCCAGGAATAAACCGGGCACCCCCAGCTGCTCCTGGGACGGTTTCAAGTATGCCCGTTCCACGTTCTTGGAACGTTCGTTTTAAGATAGTCAGATCCTCACTAATTGACGATTTGGCCGAGCCATACCGGGTTGCAAAAAATGTTAATGACACCAATGTATGTGGTCGTTCTAATAGGTATCTTGTCATATCAATTAGTCGGTCACTTCTTCGTACTTTCACCGTTTTCACCTCTACGTAAAATCTTTCCGTTTCTCACTGGTCAATAATATCATAAATGTTCGGGTTTTAGGACTATTTCAATGGACTTAAGCGAATTATTATTGATTTTTTGGAATTTAAAATAAAAACGCATCCCAAATTGATTGAGATACGTTTGAAATTCATTATTCAGTTTTAAGCCAGCGCTTGCTAGCCAAAGCCACAAGATACAAAGCTGCTTCGATGGTTGCAATGAAGAAACTCACAGGTAAGTTGGTCAGGTAGCTTAAATATAGGCCAACCCAAACTCCGAAAAGTGCGATACCAACTGCCAGCGTCATCATTCCGCCTACCGTTCGCGCAAAATACTTTGCCACGGCTGCTGGAATTGTCAGCAGGATAAAAATCAGTAATGACCCAACGATTTGGGCCGCCACACTAACTGAGAATGCCAACAAAATCAAAAAAACAATCGACAGTAACGTCTTGTTGACACCCCTAACCTGGGCGCCAATCGGATCAAATGAGTCAAATTTTAAGTAACGGTAAATCACGAAGATAACCGCCAATACCACAACTGACAAGGCACTAATCTGAATCACATCCGACTGGCCGATGCCAATCACGCTACCGAACAAAATATTCGTCGCATAACTCGCATTTTTGTTGGAAAGCGATAGAAACAAAATTCCCAGCCCAATAAATAAGGCTGAAATAGCACTAATCACGTTTTCACGGCGTTCCTGTTTGACGCTCAGTTGGCCTACAATAATCGAGCTGATGGTCGTAAACAGAATCATCCCGTTTAATGGTGGCCAACTCATGAACACCCCAAATGAAGCGCCCGCAAATCCAATTTCGGAAAGCGTATGCGTCAAAAATGACATATTTCTGGCAATCACAAAAACACCAATAACACCACAAAGAATGGCGATGATGGTCCCAGCTAGGAACGCATTTTGCATAAACTCAAATCTAAACATGGGCTTCCATCATCCCCCAAATCTCTTCTGTTGATAAATCTGCGCTATCCCCTTGAATAAACTTACCTGGGGTTAGCATCAGAAACTTTTGTGTGTACTTCTTGGCCAGTGCAATGTCATGCGTGACAAAAATCACCGTTAACCCAAACTTTTGATTAATTTCCAAAACCAAATCGAGCAAATCGTTCTTGCTAATTGGGTCTAGACTTGCCGTTGATTCATCCAGAATCAACAAATCTGGCTCTTCAATGAGCGCTTGTGCGAGGTAGGCCTTTTGTTTCTCACCACCAGAAGCCTGTCCCATCGGCCGGTTAGCTAAATGCTTCAACCCGGTTCGTTCTAGCATCTCTGTGACCTTTTGCCGTTCTGATTGGCTCAACCAAGGTAACTTGAAGCCCGTTAAGTTAAGGGCGACAAAATCCCGAATGGACAGCGGGTACTCACCATCGATGTTGCGAAACTGAGGGACGTAGCCAATATGCACCGCATGGTCATCTGGGTAATAGGAAATACTGCCAGATTCCGGTTTGAGCTGGCGCAAAATGGTCTTCATCAGTGTGGTCTTTCCAACCCCGTTTTCACCCACGATACTCAAGAAATCGCCACGATTAAGGGTATAGTTTAGATGCTTAATAACTGGCGTCGATGAATCGGCATATCCAGCTGTTAGATCCTTAATTTGTAAAATGGGGTCAGTCATTCGTTGCCATCTCCTGAATTTTTTCAACTTGTTGATTCTGCTTTTCCATCCATTCCACGTAGTCTTCGTGTGGTGGCATTGTTTCGGTGACCTTCACAACTGGAACACCCGACTGCTTAGCTAACTTAGCGAGCGATTTAACCTCATCACTGGTATTTTGTGTATTTTCAACAAAGAACGCAATTTGTTTTTTGGTAATCGCATTTCTTAACTCACGAATATCCTTTGGTGATGGGTCACTACCCTCTTCGACCGCTTCCGCAAAATGAGGATCGATCACCTTATAGCCCATTGCTTCGAGTTGATAATTGAAAACCGGTTCACTAACAGCTACTTGTTTAAGATCCCGATTTTCCTTAATCTGATCTAGCTGTGACTGAAGACTTTCCAATTTTTTAAGATACGTTTTTAAGTTACGTTGATAAGCCTTTTGATGTGTCGGATCTTTCTTGCTAAAAACGGTAGTTAACCGCTTGGCTAATTTTGGCATGGTCTCCGAATCATACCAAATATGAGGATTGGCACCACTCTTCAAATTCATAACCTGTGTGCCGACATTAATCGTTTCGTTTTTAGCCTTGTCATTTGCTGAAGCCAGTTTGCTCATCCACTGATCATAGCCTAATCCGTTGTAAAGCACGACATCGGCATCAGCCACTAGCTTGGCATCAGAAACTTGAGGCTCGTAGTCTTCCGCATCGACACTACTACTTTTGATAATAGATGTAACGGTTCCGTGGTTGCCCAAAATGGCTTTGGCAGCCTCACCATAGAAATCAACGCTACTAACGACTTTAATTTTACCATCGCTTCCGCCCTGTTTTTGATTAGTACATGCGCTTAAAAATAAGATAGCCATTAGTGCAAAAAAAATAAGCCCAGTTCTTCGCTTTAGTTTATTCATTCCCATATCCTTTTCATCATTTTGTGTAAATAGTAATCGTTACTGTTTTAGTTTAAAGGAATTCTTAGATTTGTCAATGCATTTTAGTAGAACCAGATACAAAAAAGCGCCTCCCATGACAGGGAAACGCTTCTCAGGTTATAAGGGTCTAACCAAGTAGACCTCATCACAGAACCCCTTGATACTATTGAACACCCGTTGGGCACGTGATTTTTTTTGAAAGATGCCAAATACCGTTGGACCCGTACCACTCATCTGGGCAGCGTCCGCACCAAAATCAAGCATCCGACTCTTTAGCTTTAAAATTTCAGGATAACGTTCAGCCGTGATTGGTTCCAGCACGTTCCCCATCGCCGCCACGATTTTTTCGAAATCAGCCAGGTAGATGGCTGACACCAATGACTCAACGTCGGGATGGGATAAATGATCGTAATCAATCTGCCGTAATACGGTTGGCGTCGAAACGCTAACACGGGGCTTTGCTAAAACAATCCAGCATGGTGGTAGCTTTTTAATTGGCGTTACCTTTTCGCCTTTACCAAAAACGTGCGCCGTTTGCCCGTAAACACAATATGGTACATCCGAATCTACTTCCAGACCGATAGCTGCTAATTCTGGCAAAGCTAAGTTAAGTCCCCAAATTTTGTTGAGGGCCCGTAAAACGGCAGCCGCATCGGTGGAACCACCGCCAAGACCCGCAGCAACCGGGATGTGCTTATGAATGACGATATCAACGCCCTCGTCAATACTAAAGCGTTCTTTGAGAACCCGGGCCGCTTGGTACGCCAAATTGCGTTGATCATTTGGCAAAAAACCAGAGTCCGAGGTCACATGAATTCGATTCTCATCTGGCAACGTCGTCACTTCGACATAATCTGCCAGGTCAATTGAAGTCATGACCATATTCCACTCCTGCAACCCATCTCTGTGGTTGTAGGGCGTATCGAGACCTAAATTAATTTTTGCAGGTGCTTTTTCTACGCTTCTCATCCGCTCACCTAAATTCCGAATTTAAACTCGTTTAGATTATTACAGACATTATACTAGAAATTTAGGCAAAATAAAAAGACCCTTGCAGGTCCCATTATTATTCCTCAAAATCAACTTCGATATTCTTGGTTAAAATATCGGTATAACTGTATGAAACTCGTTCAAACGAATTCTCATCTTGATTAAGGTCAACAACGAATACGGCGGGGTATGTCTCTCGAAGAATTCCCTTGCGTTCAGTTGTTTTCTTTCGACCTGCTTGAGCAATGACCATTAGCTCTTGCCCAATTCGGTTGTCGAGTTTTTCCTTGATGCTAGCTAAACTTGTTGGCATGCGCTCACCTCACGTGAAACAATTTTAGCATGGTTTCACGAAAAACGCAAATTATATCACAACATTCCTAGTGTGACAAGTTAGAATAGCATTACAACAGGCCTTCTTCGTGAAAAGCATTTGTTAATCGAATAAAATCGGTCATTTGCAGTGTCTCTGCCCGAATACCCTTATCAATCTTCACTTCATCTAGCACCTTGAGAATGCGTTCCTTCACCTCTGGCTGCTTTCCAAAAATACCTTGTAGGTTATTCCAGTAACTCTTTCGGCGATGCATGAAGCTGCCCTTCACAAATTTGAAAAACGCCTTTTCGTCAAACGGTAGTACCTTATGCGGTTCCCGCTTCGTCAAAGTGACGATGGCTGAGTCCACGTTTGGTTGCGGAATGAATGCTGTCCGTGGCACGATAAACGAAATTTCGGCGTTGCTACGGTACTGCACGGCAATTGAAAGTTCTCCGTACGCTTTCGTTCCCGGATGGGCAACAAGCCGGTCAGCGACTTCCTTTTGCATCATAACGGTGATTGATTCAAATTGTAGGTCGCCCTGTAACACGCCCATCAGAATTGGGGTCGTGATGTAGTATGGCAGGTTAGCAACTAATTTGAGTGGGAGCGACATATCAAATCGTTCATTAGCGACTTCTGTCAAATTAGCCTGTAAAATGTCCTGATTAATGATTTCAACGTTGTCATATGGCGCCAACGTATCGTCCAAAACTGGCAACAAGTTTTGATCAATTTCAAAAGCTAATACTTGGTGCGCGTTTTGTGCCAAAAATTCGGTTAAAGAGCCAATTCCTGGACCAACCTCAATGACATTATCTTTTTCCGTCAAATTTGCCGCCGCAACAATTTTATTGAGTACGTTTAAATCAGTTAAAAAGTTTTGTCCCAAACTCTTCTTTATAGATAGTCGGTACCGATTAATAATTGCCTGAGTTCTAGCGGGACTGGCAATTGGTGGGTTTTTACTTGTCATTTAAGTGCTCCTTTTCCTTTGTGGCAATCTGGGCGACTGCGTCTTCAAATTGGTGCTTGGAAATTCCAAACATGCGCAATCGTTTTTGAAGCTGTTTAGCGTTGACGTAACCAATTTTTAGGATTTCACCAAGTGCTTCGCGTCGATATTTGGAACTTGGTCCACCGACTAAACCGACTTTCATCAAATCAGATTGAGAGATTTGTTCCGGAGCGTCATCGACCTCCGTGTATAGGTTGCTAAGCGCCGTTTGAATAGCTTCAACACTTGCATGCTCAACGCCTAGTGACCCAGTCGTTCGCGTTGGCACACCCTCATTCTTGGGTAGAAAGGCGTGCTTGGCTTCCGGAACAACCTCGGAAACAATTTTGCGAATCTTTTCACCGGAGAAATCCGGATCCGTGAAAATAATGATGCCACGGGTAGCCGCCAACTGTTCAATGAGTTCCAACGTTTCAGTTGGGACCGCAGAGCCGCGAGTTTCAATGGTGTCTGCATTCACCGCTTTGTTAATTTGTTTAGTGTCATCCTTGCCCTCGACAACAATAACCTCTTTGATTCGTTTCATTAGGACTCCTTCAAGTGGAAAAATTCATGGGCGTTATCCCAGGTTGCTTCGGCGATCGCCTCAGCTGTCGTTTCACGCAACTTAGCGATAGCTTCCACCGTATAGCAAGTATAGCCAGGTTCATTTTGCTTCCCCCGATATGGCTCCGGAGTGAGATACGGCGCGTCCGTTTCAACCAGCATCATATCCAATGGCGTTACTTTAACTGATTCATGAACCTCGTGCGCATTCTTAAAGCTGGCAACGCCACTGTAAGAGATATGCATCCCCAGGTCTAAAAACTTCTTCAGCCACTCGGGGTCGCCATTAAAACTGTGCATCACGCCACCAATTTCACTAACGTTTGCTTGTTTCAAAATATCATAGGTGTCCTCAAAGGCATCGCGTGTATGAATAGAAACCGGCAAATGCAGGTTCTTGGCAATCGCCAATTGTCGCTCAAATACTTTTTTCTGGGTCTCGACCGGTGAAGTATCCCAATGATAATCTAAACCAATCTCACCCAGTGCTACCACCTTTCTGGTAGTCAATTGCTGTTCCAATAACGTCTCGGCGTCAGCATCATAATCTTTTGAATCTTCCGGGTGCCAGCCCACAATCGCATACATATTATCATACCGCGCGGCCAAATCAAGCGCACGTTCATTTAATTTAATATTTGAGCCAACGTTCGCAATCTTTTTTACACCTAATTCACTAGCATGATCGACAAATGTCTGAACATCATCATAAAATTCTTCACTATTTAAATGTGTGTGTGAATCAAAAATTTGCATGTCTTCCTCCTAATAGCGTTAGCGTCTTTCACGCCAAAAAGGTTGCGACATAATTCCTTACGTCACAACCCTTTTCTTAGTTAATCGACAATTGAACCAGCTTTAATACTGTCTGGTACCGTAATTAATTGGGTGTTATCGCCATCCTCAGCAGTCAAAAGCATGCCTTGACTTACTTCGCCACGCATCTTTCGAGGCTTAAGATTAGATACAATCACAACTTTTTTACCGACCAAAACTTCTGGATCTGGATAGAATTCCGCAATACCAGACAGGATTTGACGATGATCTGAGTCGCCAGCATCTAGTCTAAATTGCAGTAACTTATCTGCGCCTTCGACATGTTTAACTTGGATAACTTGCGCCACCTTGAGTTCAACCTTATCAAAGACTTCAAACCGAATATCATTCTTTTCAGAAACCAGTTCTGTTTCCCCAGGATTCCAAGAAGCATTATTATGAAATTCTTGTTTTGCTGATTCCATTGCCGCACGCCCCTTCTTCTTGTCGGACTTCGTCATTTGATCCTGAATGAAGGCTTTTTCCTCATCAGCATCCAAACGAGGGAAGATTGGCGTTCCCTTTTCAACAACTTTAGTGTTTGCTGGGAAATCTGCCAACTTAAGCGTCTTTAAATCAACACCTTCAAATTTAAGACCCAATTGTTGATAAATGTCCTTTGGCGCATGAGTCATAATTGGACTAATTAAAGCCGCAATCACTCGTAAACTAGCTGCTAAATGAGCCATAACGGCAGCCAGTTGTTCAGCATCGCCATCATTTTCGTTCTTAGCCAAAATCCATGGTGTAGTCTCATCAATATACTTGTTCGTCCGAGCCACTAACTTCCAAACTTCTGCAATGGCGTCCGCAAAGTGCAAGCTGTCCATCAGCGTATTAAAGTTCGTAATTGTTTGATCTGCCACTTCTTCAAGTGATGCATCAAATTCAGTGACGCCAGACTTAAAAGCTGGTACTTCGCCACCTTCGTACTTGTTGATCATGGCAACCGTTCTGTTTAACAAGTTTCCAAAATCGTTAGCCAAATCATAATTAATCCGGTCAACAAAATCTTCTGGTGTAAAGTTACCATCGTTACCGTATGGCATTGCCCGAAGTAGATAATAACGAACGGCATCTAGACCATAACGATCCACCAGAGTCTCAGGATAAATCACGTTACCACTCGACTTCGACATCTTGCTATCCTTCATCAATAACCAGCCGTGGCCAAAGACCTTTTTAGGTAATGGTAAGCCCAAGGCGTGAAGCATGATTGGCCAGTAAATCGTATGGAACCGAACGATTTCTTTACCAACCATTTGCACGTTAGCAGGCCAGTATTTTTCAAAGTTATCTGCGTGATCATTATCGTAACCTAATGCAGTAATGTAGTTGCTCAAGGCATCAATCCATACGTAAACCACGTGTTTTGGATCCGACTTGACTGATACACCCCAAGTGTAGGACGTCCGTGAAACGGCCAAATCTTCCAAACCAGGTTTGATGAAGTTGTTAATCATCTCGTTCATTCGAGCTGATGGCTCGATGAATTCAGGATGAGTGTGGTAGTAGTCTAGCAACCAATCTGCATACTTACTCATCTTGAAGAAGTAAGACTGCTCCTTCACGAGCTCAACTTCATGGCCACTCGGTGCCTTTCCACCCGTTACGTTACCCTCTTCATCGCGATAAACTTCAGCTAGTTGCGTTTCTGTGAAGTACTCTTCATCATCCACTGAATACCAGCCTTCATATTCGCCAAGATAAATATCACCTTGGGCCTTCAACTGTTCAAAAATCTTTTGAACAGCTTCTTCGTGATAATCGTCCGTTGTTCGGATGAACTGGTCATTCGAAATCTCAAGTTTCTTCCATAGTGTTTTGATTTCTTCCGCCATGCCATCAACGTAAGCTTGGGGTTCCATCCCTAATTTTTCGGCCTTCTCTTCAATCTTTTGGCCGTGCTCATCGGTTCCGGTTAAGAAGTGTACGTCGTAACCACTTGAACGCTTAAAACGTGCCAGTGCGTCACACGCAATCGTGGTGTAAGAATTTCCAATATGTAGCCGCCCTGATGGATAATAAATGGGGGTTGTAATGTAGTATGTTGGTTTTGTATCTGCCATCCTTCAAAGCTCCTTTTTAATCACTGTTTAATTTTTAAAATAATTACTCAATAGTATAGCATAATCACTTGTGGCAAAACAGATTTGCTAATGTTTTTGATTTAAAATAAATCCAACTGTTGTGGTCCTAGGCCGTGCCACTCCAGATTTAACTGAGACTTTACTGTGAGTGCATTAGGTGCTGCATCGCGTCCCGCGTTATTGTTGAAAATAACACAGACCTCCTCGGCTTGGTCAGCTAGCGTTTTGACCGCCTCGGCAAATTTAGCAAGTTCCTCATCACTATAGTGATATAACGTCCGTTTGCCACGCCAATCCTTGCTTTTATCCAGCCAACCTGCTTGATTTTGCCCATGTAAGCGCAGCAAGGCCAACTTGGGCGTCGTCACGGTTGGCACAAATGGCACCCCGTTACTTAAATTATGAGGTTCATCAGCAATCACGTGCGTCATGTTGATACTGGTCAAATAGGCCATCAGGTCATCAACGACAGCAGGCTGATACCAAGTTGGCGAACGGAACTCCACCGCGATTGGGAGGTCGCCCATTTCCCGACGAATTCGTTCCAACCACTGAAAATTAACCACCGAGCGAATGAAGAAAGGCGGAAATTGAAAGAGAATCGTTTTCAACTGTCCCGCCTTCACCAATGGCCGAATCGCTTTTTTAAAATCACGAAACGCCTGCATTCGAGTTAACTCATCTACTTCTTCTTTTCCCTCATCATGACGGGTCATTAACTGGTTTGCCTTCAAAATAAATTGAAAATTTTCTGGTACCTCGCTTTGCCATTTTTCAATGGTTGAGGAACTAGGAATACCGTAAAAACTTGTATCAACTTCAACTAACGGAAAAAAGCCGGCATACTCAGTTAAACGAACTTTGCGCGTTTCCCCGCCAATCAGACCAGGATGCTCCGTCCACGTGGTTAACCCAATCGTAATCATGCTTGCTACCCCCTAACACCCTAGCTTAGCGCATTTTAGCGAATTGGCTGACGATAGCTGCCTCTTCGGCATCCAATTCACCTGACAATTGACCAATTAAGTCAATCCCCGAATACTTGTAGTTTCGTCGAATTCCCGAAAAACACAAATCAATAAAAGCCACCATTAAAATAACGAGCATCGCGGTATTACGATCAAACGATGTCGTCAATAGAACAACTGTCTCTTGACTGGTGATGAGTTTAAAAAACGAATAGAACAACATGACATCAGCCACAACCTGACAGGTCATGATGATACGAATCCTAGTCATGAGGGTTTTAAGCTGATAAATAATCGTTGCTGTTGTCATGCTAACACGCTCCTCACTTTAAAGGGATAGTTCACTGAAAAACTCACAGGCGTCCGCTTGAATCATTTGGAATGAAAATGGGAAATTCAACGCTTCCTGATTGATGACAACGACCTGCGCGGTAGGATTGCGGTAATCCAATAAACCAGCAAACGGATAGACCCGCATGGAGGTTCCGACAATCACGACTAGCTCCGCTTTGGCTAGTGCGTTGATGGACTGGTTAATTTTCTGCTCATCCAGACCTTCATCGTACAGCACAACATCTGGTCGTAACTGGCCACCACAATTAGCGTGAATCGGGCTATTAACGTAATCCTCAAACGCAACAGATTGACCGCACTTTTGGCAGTAAACCTGGTACAAATTCCCGTGAAATTCAACTAAGTGCTTGGTTTCAGCCTCACGGTATAAATTATCGATATTTTGGGTGATGACGGTTGCCCGATTCTGCTGCGTCAGCGCCGCTTGTTTTTGATGAATGACGTTTGGTCGCGCATCGGGTTTGTATAAATTCGTCATCACGTAGTCATAGAAAACCTCTGGTTCGTTAGCTAGACAACTATGGCTTAAGTAGTACTCGGCGTTTCGATTTCCCGTATAAAGGCCATTTTTGGATCGATAATCCGGAATTCCTGATGGTGTTGAGACGCCCGCTCCCGTCAGGAAAACAATGGTGTGGGCTTGATCGAATAATTGTTGAATGGCTGCATCCATTCTATCGCCTCCAATATGATGTTAACGCAAAATGTAAGGCATGCCCAGTTTAGTGAACAGCTCCTCCACCGTCAGACTGTAAAGTTCCTTAAAGAACTCTGGATTTTCTTGGTTGCCTTCTGGTGCCGGGATTACAAATGAGTTTTGGCCGTCTGCTCGATTAAAGCCAACGTAGGCAGTTCTTCCAGAATTTTTCTCCGTCATTTCGGAGTGGAAGAGTTCAAACAATTGTCGAACCTCAAGGCGTAATTGACGCTTTGAGAAGGCACTGGATAAGGTCGTAAACTCAGCATTATTGATTGGTGGTAGGTGCCAAGCTTTTAGCTGCTCATCAAATTGTTTGAATAATTTCACCACGATTCGGCGCATACTAAATGGTGAGTCGATTGGCTTGGCACTGATATCACGATAAAGCTTCTCTACTGCTGCAAATGATTCTGGATAGTCCGACTTTAGTTGCGCACTTACTTTGTCGATCTTATCGCCATAGAAGACAAACGCGTCCAGTAAGGTCATGAGGCGTAACATCATTTGGTCGTCTCGAGGAGTTGGTTCTGGTTGAATTGTTTCTTGAATCCCCTTCAAAAATAAGGCTTCAATCTCGTCATCAATCAATCCGTGTTTACGTTGTTCACTAACGACCACGAAATGAGCAACAATATCGTACAGCTCAGTGCCCATGATCATCAGTTGTTCATCCAATTGATCCGTCCCAGTGGTAAGTGAAAAGAAGACTTGTGGGAAGCCCTTCATCACCATTAACATATGAATAAGTTCGTGTGAAGCCGTGTAGTTTGGAGCAGTGAGGTCATTGACCTGAACGACGATGTCACCACCATTAGGAATCTGTTGTGATTGATCGTGACGAACGTACCCCGCCTTGGTATCGCCGTTAAATTCAACTCGCACATTACCAGGGAATGTTGCGTTAACAGCTTTTAGTAAAGATTGGACCTCTTCATTTAGTTCAATTGTTGCCATGTTGGTTCTCCTTTAAGTTCATTAGTTTTGTCTTAGTTGTTGAATCAGTTTTTTGGCATCCGTTAAATCGGGATGAGGTAGTTCACGCAGCCTAGTGACCACTTCAGCCACCTCGTTATGCGTCGCTCCCGCCGTTCGAGCCAATGATTTCAGCTGAAGCGCCATGTGGCCTTTTTGAATACCATCCGTAACGAGTGCTTTTAGCGCGGCCAAATTTTGCGCTAAGCCGACACTAGCTACAATCGCCATTAAGTCACGAGCCGTTTTAACGTCCGCAATTTTTTGATTAATGGCTACCTGAGGCAAAACCCGTGTTGCGCCACCAATTACAGCCACTGGCAAAGGCAAAGTGAGCTGGCCAACTAGTCGATCTGCTTGGATTGTCCAACTACTCAAGGGTTGATATCGACCAGATTGGCTGGCATACGCGTGTGCGCCACTTTCAATGGCCCGCCAATCATTTCCCATCGCCATCACAACGGCATCAACCCCGTTCATGATGCCCTTATTATGCGTCGTTGCCCGATACGGGTCAAGCTTAGCTACCATTCCCGCTTGAACGATTCGTTCAGCCACTTGTTTGCCGTCAAACTGTTCGGTGGCAAGCGTCGCAAAATCTAGCGTTACTTTTGCCGTAGTCAGGCTTTCGGTCGCCAAATTAGACAAAATACTCATAACGACCGTCACATCTAATTCAGTTTCAATTTTCTCGGCAACAGCTTCAAGCATGCTATCCAGCGTATTAGCTCCCATGGCCTCACCCACGTCTGCTACCAAATCAACGGACACGTAGCCTTGCTCAAGTGCACGGACTCGAAGCTCAGTTGCACCACGACCATGCTTGAGTACTGAGGGGTGAGCAGCATTGGCAATTGCACATAACTCAACTTGATGCGCAGTAATCCACCGTTCAATTTCCTCCACATTCGCAATGTCCTGTAGTAAAATCTGGCCAATCATTTCTCGATTTAAAATAGTCACCTGGAAGCCTCCCGAAAGGCCAGCCATTCGGGCACCATTACTCGCTGCTGCAATGACTGAGGGTTCCTCCGTAACCATTGGCACATGGTGAAGTTTACCATCAATCAAGAAGTTTGGCGCAAGTCCCTGGGGCAAGTGAAAATCGGTCACGTAGTTTTCAATTAGGTCAGCCGTATCAGCGGACTGACTCTGCTGCATTTCAGTAACTTCTTGATCCGTCAGCTGCATCACCGTTTCAAGCTTTTCCAACCGGTCTGCATCCGTTAAACGGTAAAAGTGATCTAAGCGTTCTGTCATGACGACCTCCAAACCTTTCTTTGTCTTCTATAGTTTATTACAATTTAACGATTTCGTCTGCGATTTCATTTTATTTGTAAGCGAATTGGTCGCGTCTCAATCTGATATCTGATACACTGTGGTTAATCTACAGAAGGAGGCAACATCATGACTGAACAGAATCTTCAGACACAGAATCAGTTGAACCAGCTTATCGCGGATATTTCCACGTTAGGTGTCATTGTTCACCAGACACACTGGTATATGCGAGGACCTGAATTTTTCAAACTCCATCCAAAAATGGATGACTTCTTAGATGACCTAAACGACCAATTAGACGAAATTGCAGAGCGCTTAATTGCAATTGGTGGCGCTCCCTACTCAACGACCCAAGAATTCATTGACCATACTGAGCTGACAGAATCACCAGGCGATTGGCATATTCCGCTACCTGAGCGTATGGCTCATTTAGTTGATGGCTACCGTTACTTAGCAAATGAATTCCAAAAAGCAATTGAAATTACCGATGAGGAACATGATTTACCAACTCAAGATATTATCAACGGGTTCAAATCTGACACCGATAAAAAAATCTGGATGCTCCAGGCCTTCTTAGACAAAGGACCACTCGACTAGCAGCCAAAGTAAAACGCTCGACCTTCCATTACAGAAGGTCGGGCGTTTTTATTATTTATGTCGTTTTTCAATGAACTCACTGATGATGCCTTCACGAACACCACTCTCGGAAAAAATGACTCGATCAGAATCAAGTAATTGTAAGAGAGTAACAAGCGGTAACACACCACCAATGATAATGTCAGCTCGTCCAGATTCCAAACCAGAAATCCGTTTCCGAGTCGCCAGATTCACCTTAATCAATGATTCAAATAGTTGATAAATGGTGTCGGTCTTGAGCTGGTAGCCGTGAATGTCCTCCACATGCAAGTACTGCTGCTGTTTTCGACTGATGCGCGCTAAAGTGCGATTTGCACCACCTAGGAGCACTAATGGCTTATGAATTGCATCTTTCAACCACCAAACATCCCGGAGCCGTTTACTCAAATAAACTTGAGCGGTAAACAAGTCTTCAGCTGCAATCCAGTCGTTTAAATGAAATTGCTCAGAGAGATTAACGGCTCCAAAAGGCAGACTAATTAAATGCGTCTGCTCCCCTTTTTCGACATTGATAAGTTCACAACTGGCCCCACCAATATCAACAATTAAGCAGTCTTCAATTTGTAGGCGACTAGCTACCCCCAAATAATCGTAATACGCTTCTTCATCCCCGCTTAAAATGCGTAGGTCGATGCCGACCTCTTCGCTAACGCGTTGAACAAAGTCACGCTGGTTACTAGCCTGGCGAACAGCGGCGGTTGTAATGCCCATGACCGTCACGTTGTTCAACGACTCATAATGCGGCCGGAACGATTGCATCGCCTCAATCGTACGGTTCATGGCCGCTGGTTGGAGTGTCTTAACTTTGCCGGTCCCCATACCTTGGGATAAGCGACTATCACGCTTAGTTCGATAAACCTCTCGATACTTCCCGTCTGGCTGAATCTCAATAATCGCCATCCGGACCGAATTGGAACCTAAATCAACAATTACTAAGTTTTGCATCACCGGTTCCTCCCATCCGTTTTACCCGAAATAGTTGATTCCCATTGCGTCTTGAACTTCTTTTAGCGTTTGGTTAGCCACAGCGTTCGCCTTTTCACTACCGGCTTTTAAGATAGCATAAACGCTATCAATATCTTTTTCAAAAGCTTCCCGGCGCTCACGAATTGGTGCCAATTCTGCTTGTAGGACCTCATTTAAGTAACGCTTAATTTTGACGTCACCAAGGCCACCGTGTTGGTATTGGGCCTTCAAGTCAGCCACTTTTTCCTTATCTGAATCAAAGATATCCAAGTAAGTAAAGACCACGTTACCTTCAACCTTACCAGGATCCTCAACGTGAATATGATCAGGATCGGTATACATTGACATGACCTTTTTCAAAATCGTATCGGCATCGTCGGCCAGATAAATGGCATTGTTGAGTGACTTACTCATTTTGGCGTTACCGTCTAATCCTGGGATACGGCCTAGACCCTTAGGTGGAAAATAACCTTCTGGTTCCACAAGGATTTCCTTCCCATAAATGGAATTAAAACTACGAGCGATTTCACGTGTTTGCTCAAGCATTGGCTCTTGATCCTCACCGACTGGTACTGTTGTAGCCTTAAAGGCTGTGATGTCCGCTGCCTGACTCACTGGATAGATAAAGAATCCGGCTGGCACACTTTGACCAAACTTCTTTTGTTGAATTTCTGATTTGACCGTTGGGTTCCGGTTCAAACGGGAAACCGTAACAAGGTTCAAATAGTGCATCGTCAATTCACTTAATGCTGGAATTTGTGATTGTACTAAGATAGTTGATTTTTCGGGATCAATCCCCACAGCTAAATAATCCAAAGCAACTTGGATAAGACTGTTCCGAATCTTTTCTGGGTCACGGGCGTTGTCGGTTAAGGCCTGTTGATCCGCAATCATAATGAAGGAATCGTACTCACCTGAATTTTGTAACTTAACCCGGTTTTGTAATGAACCAACGTAATGCCCAATGTGCAGCTTACCTGTTGGGCGATCGCCTGTTAAAATAATTTTCTTTGTCATTCGTTTCCATCCTTTCGATACAAAAAGCGCCCTATTGCTTTCACAATAGGACGCTTCTGCGCGGTACCACCTAAATTGCAGTTTTCACTGCCACTCTGCGATAAGGGTGCTACCCATTCATTCAGTCTCTAGCGTCCAATTCGAAGGTTTACGTTGCCTTTCACCAGTGGCAACTCTCTGTCGGAACCCTCTACTCATCACTAGGTTTCAATCTAATTAATGATTCCATTTTAAAGGTTTGAGTAAGCCCTGTCAAAAAATGCTTCAGTTTAATTGACATCTTGTGCGCCAGCAACTAAAATTGTCAAAGCTTATGACGTTCAGGTAAGAAAGAGAGGTCCCCATTTGGCAGAATCCGAAAAACAAATTGAACAAAAACGGGTAGACAAAGTGGTTCAAGAAATTAGCGACCATATTCACCGGGTTGCCACGGACTATACTGAAGCCCGCGCCGAAATGAAGCGCGTGCAGCAAAACTACAGCGCCAACACCTCGGTTAACTACTTTGAAGTCGATGACCGAATCGAAACTTCCGCTGAATTGCAGCAACAACGTGCCTTAGCCTCCCGATTAATTGAAAACGAACAAATTTTGAGACGCCAATTGGACACCTTTCACGAATTAGAAAAATCGCCGTACTTTGGACGTATTGACATTCAGGATCCTGGCGAAGCTGAATCCGAACGGCTCTATATCGGTACTGCCTCATTCACAGATGAAGACCAAAACTTTTTGGTCTACGACTGGCGGGCACCAATTTCCTCGATTTACTACAATGGTACGTTAGGAAAAGTCGCTTACGAAACCCCTGCTGGGATTCAGCAAACAGATTTGAAAAAGAAGCGTCAGTTTTTAATTCAAAATGGTGAAATCACGAGTATGTTCGACACCAACGAAACTGTGGGTGATGAAATGTTGCAACACGTGCTCGGTGAACAAAATGACGACACCATGCAAAACATCGTCTCAACCATTCAACGGGAACAAAATGACATTATTCGCGATACCAAATCAGATTTATTAGTTGTGCAAGGCGTCGCAGGCTCAGGCAAGACCTCTGCCATTTTGCAACGAATTGCCTTTCTGCTCTATCACAGTCGTGACGAGTTAGAGGCAGATCAGATTATTCTATTCTCCCCTAACCGCCTTTTTAGCCACTACATTTCCGATGTACTCCCTAGTTTAGGTGAACGCAACATGCGCCAGGTCACACTGGCAGAATTCGTTAATCAACGGCTACAGGGACTCACGGTTGAATCAATCTTTGACCGGTACGAACGGGCTAATGACCTATCAGAATCACAGCAGCAGGTTCAGCAGTTTAAGGAGAGTGAGGCCTTCATGACGGCCGTTCATGACTATTCGCAAACCCTCACCCCGGAGCACTTTAACTTTACCCACATTCTCTTCAATGGTGATATTTTCTTTAACAAACGTGACATCGAAACAATTTACCAAAGTCTGCCAAATATGCAACCGGCGGAACGGTTCTTGCAAACTAAAAATAAGCTCATCAAACAACTTAAGAAGCGCATTGATATTGAAACGGATGCCCAATGGGTTGCCGAAGAAATCGACCAACTTTCCGACGAAGATTACCGAACCCTTCTAGGGAACAAGGAACGTGGCCGTTTCCAACAAGTAGATGATGAGATTCATTACATCGCCAGAAAGATTATCACGAAACGATTGCGGATTGTCTACGACGCCATCTACAACAATTATTTCCTTGATACCTACGCCCAGTATGCCGATTTTCTTGCCAACGTGGATCATCCGGAAATTTCGGATTCAGCTTGGCAAGCACAATTGACAGCCTATCAAAAAGGACTGGAGTACCATAAAACCAGTTTGGATGACGTGGCACCACTACTTTATCTACGTGACATTTTAACGGGAAGTGGTCAAAATCGCCGGATGCAGCATCTATTTGTCGACGAAATGCAGGATTACTCAGTTGCCCAACTCCTTTATTTCCACCATGCCTTTCCTAAAGCCAAGATGACTTACCTCGGCGATAGTGAACAGGCCCTCTATAGTGATGTTGAGGCGCCAGATGAAATTCTACAAAAGCTAAAAGATGCGTTTCACGTCAATAAAGCCCGCCTCATTAGACTCACCAAATCGTATCGGTCAACCTATCCGATTACGACGTTTGCAAAATCAATTTTGCCAGACGGTGATCAAATTCAAGCGTTCAATCGTGAGGGTGAACTCCCAAAGATTGTCGTTCGTTATGACGAAGACGAGGCTTACACCGCAGTTGATCAATGTATCAATCATGCACTCAAGACAAATGGCACGGTTGCTATTTTGACAAAAAACATGGCGGAAGCTCAGGCCGTTTATCAACATCTCCACCGCGATCGTGATATTACCCTCCTGAAGGATACCGATCGCACCCTACCAAAAGGAGTATTCGTTCTCCCAATTTACCTAGCTAAAGGTTTGGAATTCGACTCAGTCATCGCGTGGAACGTGTCACAAGAAAACTTTCCCAGCTCAAGAGACGTTGGGATTCTCTACACGATTGCCTCACGGGCTATGCACGAATTGGCCCTCATAAGTGTTGGACCAGTGACGAAACTCATTTCAGAAAATATCCCTAATGATGTCATGCGAATTGAGCATGCCTTTACAAATTAAAAACAGGTTTGACAGTGAAAATACTGTCAATCCTGTTTTTTAGATTTGTTCTAGTTGGCGATCAACCAGTGGTTCGTTCGCCTCATTTGGTAATTTTTTGATAGCGTGCTTGAGTAAAAATGGTGCAATCATAGTTGCTAGGACAATGATTAGAATCATATCCGAATAGTACGTGGCTGAAAGCAAGCCGGCACTAAAGCCAATCTGCGCTATGATCAAGCCCATTTCACCACGAGAAACCATTCCTGCGCCAATCATGTAGTCACTTTGACGACTAAAGCCACTCATCTTAGCACCTAACCCACAGCCCGCCAGCTTGGTTAAGCACGCCAGAATCGTCATAATAATGATGAAAATTAACGAATCTTGAATATGACTAAACGACATGTTCAACCCAATGCTAACGAAGAACAACGGGATAAACGTTGCGTAGCCCAATGGTTCCATGTGCTCCGCAATGACGTTACGTGATGGCGTATGTGCCACTGCGATGCCTGCGAAGAAGGCCCCAACTGCACCACTCAAACCAACTAAATTGGCTAACCATGCCATCCCTAAACAAATGACCATCGAAGTAATCGTTCGGCTCGACGCCATAAGTAGTTTTTCACTGATTCCCATCAAATATGGTGCAATCCACTTGACGACAAAGTAAGTCGCCACGAAGAATAGGACTTGCTCAATTAAAACGAGACCAATATTCTGCTGACTGCCAGTGGTGCTTAAACCTTGTGTTCCCATCAGGCTAATCATAATTGAAAGCAAAATCACCCCAATGATGTCGTCCGCCACCGCTGCGCCCAAGATAGTTGCACCTTCCTTAGTGTCTAACGCGCCGTACTCACGAAGGACCTCTACAGAGATTGAGACCGACGTGGCACTGAAGACAACACCGATGAACAGCGACTCAAACGCCGATAAGCCTAAGAGGTTGGCAGTCGCCCCCATCAAAATGACTGGGAAGATGACGCCCATGCAGGCCACGATAATCGCAGGACGCAAATATTTTCTGAGTAGGGTTAGATTGCTTTCTAGACCACCAATAAACATTAGGATGATCACCCCGATTTCCGAGAACAAATTAATCGTCGTATCCAGGTGAATCCAACCTAAGACCGCTGGGCCCACAACGATACCGACTAAAATTTGCCCGATAACGGATGGCATCCCAATTCGATTTGAAAAATGTCCGGCCAGTGTCGTCAACACAAGCAGCAAACACAGGGTTCCAATAAAGCCCATTTTGCCACCTCCAAATATTCTAGTTATTTTCGTTCGGTTGCGTCATTTGGGTAGTTAGCCAGCCCTTCGTAAAGTAGTTGGCAAGTCCAAGCGCAAATCCGATTAAAGCTGGTACTACCCAGTCTAAACCATATGAAGCCAATGGCAAGTACATTTTGTCGAAATGCATTAAGGCTTGTGCAAATGCCGTCTTAGAAATAATGGCTGGTGCTGATTCAATCATACCCAAAAATGCTGGAATTAACGTAAACGCTGTCGTCCAAATGTAAACAATTGAATTGCGCTTGAATAGTGGTGACAGAATGGATAAGAGAATCAGGGTAATTGCCAGCGGATAAAGGAACATCAACATTGGCGTTGACCAAGCGATGATTGTTTCCAGACCAAAGTTGGCAATGATAAATGACAGTCCACAGGTCAGAATATTCCAAGTCCGGTAACTAATTTGCGGAAACTTGTTGTGTAGGGCCTCCGAAAATGACGTGCTCAAACCAACCGAGGTCGTCAAACAAGTTAAAGTCGCCATGATGGCCAAAATGATTTGCCCGCCCAATCCCAGATAATGATTAGCAATTTGACCAAAGGCAATCCCACCATCAGCAGAAATCGGGAAGTGGTTCAGACTAGTCGCCCCCACCCAAATTAAGATTAGGTAGATGATGGCCTCTAGTCCAATCCCCAACGCGCCAGATTTAAAGATGGTGGCAGAAATATGACTTGATTTCCGTTGACCCAAACCTTTAATCGTTGAAACAATGGCGATTCCGAAGAGCAGTCCAGCAATAGCATCCATTGTATTATAGCCTTGAAGAAAGCCGTTTAAAAATGATCCATCTTGGTAGGCCGTACCAGAGGCTGCCATCTTACCGGCAGTTCCCATTGGTCGGGTAAAGGTAAAGCCAAACATGATGGCCAATAGAATTAAGAATGCTGGGTTCAATAATTTACCGATAGAATCAATAATGCCGGTTGGCGTACTGGATGCCCAGTAAGTAATACCAAAGAAGATAATCGAATAAATGAGTAGAAAAATCGGCGTTTGACTTGGGTTGATGTAGTTACCGATTCCGATTTGGAACGGTACAGTTGCGGTTCTTGGTGTAGCAAATAACGGTCCCAACGTTAAACAAACTAGAATCATGAAGATGGTGGCGTAGCGATTCCCAATGGGTTTTGCCAATTCATAAATTCCGTTACTGTGCGTTACACTGATTGCAATAATGGCTAATAGCGGTAGTAAGGTTCCGGAGATGAGGAAACCTAACCCCGCCGTAAGCCAATGTGCACCAGCTAACTGTCCTAAATGAATCGGAAAAATTAAATTACCTGCTCCAAAGAACATACCGAATAGCATCGAAGCAATTAAGAGATAGTGTTTCATTGTCAGTTTCTTTTCGTTTTCCATATTGATCATCCTTTCGATTAAAGCGTCACATCACCGGTTGCAGCGCTAAAACTGACTCGATACAAACCACCGTCACTACACGTTTTCATTATCTTCATACTGCACACCCTCCTTTTTTGGAACAAAAAAAATCCCTTGAAACTAATTAAAGTCTCAAGGGACGCTTTCACGTGGTACCACCCAATTTATCATTATTAAAATAACAATCACTTCACGTACTAACATACGCTATCGCTGTAATGGGCGACCCCAGTGAACACTCTTTCCATCGCATTCACAACTCAGAGACTACTTTCAAGATGAGTAAAACCAGCTGAATCACACCAATATCAGCTTCTCTTTGGATTTCAAACATCTCTACTTTTCTCGTCAACGTTATTCTAATTATTATTTAATATTAGGGTTCATCATAACGGGTTTTTCAATTCACGTCAAGGTAATTTAACCAAAATAATCCAAATCACTGGCAATTGTTGGGTAGGCAAAAATGTGATGTTTAATTTGATCCATTGTTAGGTGATCTTCCACAATGAATGTAAAGTAATTAATCAATTGGTCTGCTTCACCACTAAGGACTTGTGCTCCAACAATCTGATGCTTTTCTTTATCAAGTACGACCTTCACAACGGCCTTTGGTTCATTAATTCGCATATAACTGAACCAGCCAGTCACATCGAGCGTCTTTACCTCGTAACGGTCATCTTTGTCTGCTGTTACCGTATCAATACCCACTTGCGCTAATTTAGGTGCCCCGAAGACAACTACCGGGATTACTGGATACTGAATGGCACCTTGTGAGTGACCCACAATTTCATTGACGACGTAATTCGCATCGAGAGTCGCAATCGGCGTTAATTTAGGAAAGCTTGGACGAGCAACAACATCACCAACTGCGTAAACTTTTGAATTAGTCGTTTGCAGATGATTGTCGACCTGCACACCGTGTTTATCAAACGTCACGTTCACCTTTTCCAATCCCAGATCAGAAACATTAGGAATTCTACCAGTCATGCCAAAGACCCGATTAACTGTTAATTTATAACCATCCTGATCAGAAAGGACATAGTTTGCATTTTGCTTCTCAACTTTTTGAATATCGACATTGAAGTCAAACTGCACACCCTTCGCCGATAATTCATCGACCATCGCCTGTGCCATTTGAGCATCATACTTTTTCAATGGTCGATCATTGTGGTGAATCACATGAACTTCCGCTCCTGCGGCATTGGCAATAGCCGCAAATTCAAATGCTTCAAAGCCAGCCCCGATTAAGGCGATTTTTCTTGGCATTTCGTCCATATCAAGAAATTCATTGCTTGTTTCCAAATAGTCTTTTCCTTCAATAGGTAAGATTAAGGGGCGAAGTCCGGTTGCAATAACAAAATGATCTGCTTGAAGTTCATCGCCATCAACTTCAAAATTACCAGCGTCATTGAATTGTCCTTGCGCATGGTAGGTCACTACGCCACCCTTTTTGAGCCATTTTTCAGCATTCGGTGAAAATGGAACCGTGTAGGCCCGTTTCTTCTCCATGAGTGCCGGCCACTCAATTTGAGTATTACCTTTAAGTCCTGTTTGTTTAAGCTGGTCTGCCAGCGTTTTAGCCTCAACTGCACCCAGTAAAATCTTTTTAGGATCGCAGCCTCGATTAGGACATGTTCCGCCCCAAAAGGCATTTTCAATTGCGGCCACTTTTTGTCCTGCAGCTTGTAGTGAACGGGCAATACTTGAACCCGCGACACCTGTGCCAACAACTACCGTATCAAATTGTTTTAACATTGCTGTTCCTCCTCTGGGTTATCATTCTCTCTTAGCGTATCATTATTCTCTTTTATTTTCAGATTTAAGCTTCCAAAATAAAAAAGAGTTCAGCAGTTTGCTGAACTCACTTATTTGAAGCCATTTTAAAGCCGTTTATCGGATTTGAACCGATGACCTCTTCCTTACCATGGAAGTGCTCTACCTATCTGAGCTAAAACGGCATAACCCATTATACAGTACTCACCCGTATTTTAGGTATAAAAAAAGCCTTCGATATCATCATCGAAGACTGGTTTGCGTGGCAACGTCCTACCCTCGCAGGGGGCGATCCCCCAACTACTATCGGCGTGCTAAAGCTTAACTTCTGTGTTCGGCATGGGAACAGGTGTATCC
>NZ_BBJM01000004.1 GCF_000740055.1 Secundilactobacillus oryzae JCM 18671
AGACCACCAAAAGACTTAGCAAGGTCATTACCTTGTACGACTAAGTAATCTTGCCGACTTAGCAACTTATCCAGAGCCTTTTGAGCTTTTTTATTTTTGGCAGATGGTGTTTATAGTGTTAGCTTGAGTGCTGCAGGACAGGCTAAGGTAGAAGCAGCCAACCCGAACTATACATTTACAGCTGATTCGTTCTTGCCAGGCCAATTTATCATTGAGGTAAATGACGCTACGGCGAGCCAAATCAACCAAGTTCATACCAACAATAAGACTGTTAATCAAGGCGATTCAACACCAGATTTTACGGTAACTTATGGTTCGAACTTGAATACGGTTAACCTGACAATTGTTGATTTCATCTTTACAACAATGAAGAATGGTAAAGTTGTTGTGTTCAACGGGGTAGCACCTACTGAACCAGGTGAATATAGTGTTAACTTGAACGCTATTGGGCAAGCCAAGGTGAAGGTGGCTAATCCACACATGGTATTTAGTGCAAGTGCATTCCTACCAGGAAGATTTACGATTCTTAGTCAATATACCGTTAACCCTGGTACGCCAGTAATATCGATAATGGTACTGTCACTACAACTCCTGAAGAACCAGAGGTACCAGAAACACCAGGTACTTCAGGACCAGTTCAAAAACCAAGCCACAAACCAGGTTCTGTTAACAAGCCAGAATCAGGATCCGATGAATCAACACGGAATAGTTCTGAGTCAGGACAATCCGATGATGGAACATCAATGGTAACTTCAAACGAAGCTAACCAGGCAACATTAGATGGTCAATCACAGAAACACCTTCCTCAAACTGATGAATCTTCAGATAAGGCGGCAGCCGTAGCTGGACTCTCAATTATGGGAATGCTTCTTGGACTATTAGGCGTTAAACGTAAGAAGCGTGAAGACGACTAATTGAGGCCATGCAAAAGAGCTGATTTCGAATTTGAAATCAGCTCTTTTTTGTGTGCAATATGCTATGATTTAGTCAAAAGGGCGGTGGTCATTTGGAAAAGTTTGCAAATGTTGCGGATTATTTGGCAAGTCTAGATTCGATGCGCAGAGAAGTGGCACAAATTATGCGTGAATTATTGGCGGATGCGGCCCCGGATGCGACGGAAGTTATTTCGTACAACATGCCAGCGGTTAAACAATCTGGAAAAGTCCTTGTCTACTTTGCGCCAACGCAAAAGCATCTGGGCTTCTATCCCACTAGTGAACCAATTGTGCACTTCGAACAGGAACTATTACCTTATAAACATTCTAAAGGTGCTATTCAATTTCCGTATGACCAGCCGCTCCCAGTTGCATTGATTCGTAAAATAGTGCAGTTCAGAATAGAAGAAGTTACAAAAAAACAGGCCTAGGCCTGTTTTTTAATAGTTACACGTAAAATTGTTTTGCGTTTTTCTTCAGCAACTCTGCGGAAATCTGAAAGGTAAATTTCTTTATGCGCTTTGCTCGTCCGTTCATAGCCTTCAGCAGCTAAAAATTCGGCTAACTTAGCGAAACTTTCGGGCTCGTTATCGAATGAACCAACATGAAGAATCATGCCGACTTCGCCTTCAGCAATCGTTTCCAGTCGTAGTTCTGATTGTAAGTCTACCGGAATCTTGGATTTGGCCATTTCAAAAGCTTGGTCAAACACTGCTTGTGTGACGAAGTCCGGCTGTTTCAACATAATCTTGTAAATCAGCTGATTCTTGTCTACTTCGGCTTTGTTGTAGCAATCCGGTAAGGTCCAGAATCCCTCAAGCGGGTAAACGGTGTAGTCAAAGGCACCCGGGAAATGAACATCCTTCTTCGGCGCCATTTTGATGGCATAGCTCATGGCATAAAGGGCGGCAATGTGTTCGCCAAACGCTTCCGTATTGGGATTACCTTGGCCGGAAATAGTGATAAAAGTTTGAGTGGGTAAGGTAACGATAGAAGGTTTTTTACCACTAGGGTAAATGGATTTCTCCTCCTTACGCCATTCGTACTTATCAGGCATGATGGGACTTCCTTTCAAACGGTCTTACTCGCTTAATTTAGGACAGCGACACCAATCAAGCCACTGTGCCTAAGCCACTTTCGCGGAATGCGATTCCACTTCGAGCGTCTTAGTGCTCGTGCCTTATCAGATTGGTTTTACTCACTCAATTTCGTTAATGGCTTAATTTCCACGATTTCACCGGAGTGACGGTAGATAATCCATTCGCCAATGTTGAGGGCGTTGTCACAGATTTGTTCAAGTGAGTTGGCAACGGCAACGTAGAGTAAAATCTGCTCAGCCAGTTCACTATGTTGCTTCATAGCGTCGATACAGGCGGCGTTGATTTGCTCGTTTTGCTCACTAACGATGGTTGCCAAATGTGTGCCGTTATCTTCAGCAAAACGCCAATCTTTTTTCACGTATGCTGATAGCATGTCGCGCATCAGTTTTTCGATGAACATGCTGAATTTCTCGATGCTCGTCAAGATAGGTTGTAATGCGGGTTCTTGTTTGTGTTGAATACTAGCTAACGCAATGTCACGTGCGTGGTCGCCAGCGTGTTCCAAGTCAGAAACCGCCTTTAAAATAGTCACAACATCTCGTAAATCGTTGGTAATTGGCTGATGTAATGCGATAATCTCAAGCGCTTTTTGCTCGAGTTTCATTTCTTGTTCGTTGATGCGGTGATCGTGGGCGACAATCTCTTCGGCTGAACGTGTGTCGCCACGTACCATTGATTTGCCGGCAGTACCGATTGCGGCTGCCACGGTGACGCCCATTTCGGTAAATTGGGCATCCAACTGGGCTAATTCTTTGTCAATTAAACGTTCCATGATAAGCCTCCTTAGATGTGATTAACCAAAGCGTCCCGTGATAAAGTCGCTGGTTTCTTTGTGTGCTGGGTTCATGAAAATATTCTTGGTGTCGTCCGCCTCAATCAAGTCTCCTTGTAAGAAGAAGGCGGTTCTGTCCGCAATTCGGGCAGCTTGTTGTAGGTTATGCGTTACTGTAATGATGGTATATTTTTCTTTTAGCTGCAATAAAGTTGCTTCAATCTGGCGGCTGGAGTGGGGATCCAGCGCACTGGTAGGTTCATCCAGCAGAATAATGTCGGGTGAAACGGCAAGTGCCCGCGCGATACAAACTCGTTGTTGTTGACCGCCGGAAAGGGCAAGGGCGCTTTTATCGAGCTTATCCTTGACCTCGTCCCAAATGGCCGCTTGTTTCAATGAGGTTTGAACGGCTTCATCGAGCGTTTCCTTATCACGAACGCCGGCGACCCGTAAGCCGTACGCCACGTTATCATAAATCGACATTGGAAAGGGGTTGGGTTGTTGAAAAACCATCCCAATCTGCTTCCGTAATTCTACTATATCGTAGTCCTCTGCGTAAACATCTTTCCCGCGGTAGTCGAACTCACCAGTAATCGTAACGCCGTCAATCAGGTCGTTCATACGGTTAAGGCAACGTAGAAAGGTTGACTTACCACAACCAGAAGGACCGATAAGTGCCGTGATTTCGTTTTCGTTAAATGAGAGGTCAATCCCGTGCAGCGCTTCGAAGTCGCCGTACTTCAATTTGACATCTTTGGTTTTCAGAATCGTATTTGCCATTTGAGCCTCCATGTTAACCGAAGTCGCCAGTGATGTAGTCGTTTGTCAGCTTCACCATTGGTTGTGTAAAGGTATCCTTTGTGTCGTTGAATTCAATAACGTGACCCTTTGAAAAATGAGCCGTGTAGTCGCTAATACGTGCGGCTTGGGGTAAATTATGGGTCACAATCACGATGGTGTATTGTTCTTTTAGGTTTACCAGCGTTTCTTCTAACTGTGCTGTTGAAATTGGATCTAGGGCACTTGCTGGTTCGTCTAAGAGCAAGATATCAGGTTGCAGAGCAATTGCCCGGGCAATACATAAACGCTGTGACTGGCCACCAGAGAGGGCGAGGGCGCTTTGATTCAGCTTATCCTTCACTTCGTCCCATAGTGCGGCTTGTTTCAAGGATGTTTCCACTCGTTCCTCTAGTTCTTGTTTGTCTGTCATACCGTGACGTTCCAAGGCAAACGTGATGTTTTCCTTGATCGACTTTGGAAATGGGTTAGGGCGCTGGAACACCATGCCGATTTGACGACGCATGGCATAGACATCAATTTCCTTTGAATTAAGGTTTAGGTCGCGGTACCAGATTTCACCCTTAACGTCCGCAATTCCGTCATTCATCCGGTTGAGTGAACGTAAGAAGGTTGATTTTCCAGAACCAGAAGCGCCGATTAGCGCAGTGATTTGGAAACGAGGAATCTTGAGGTCCGCTTCTGAAATGGCTTCAAAGTCGCCATAGTAGATGTGCAAATCCTTAGTTTCAAGGGCAATTTCTTGGTTTTCATCGAAGTCGATAATATAACGATCTTCCGTTTGCATAGCGTTCCTCCTAAGAGCCTGAGGTGAGTCGTTTGAATAAGAGGCGACCCAACCAACGAGCGAGTAAGTTAAAGATTAAAACGACGATAATCAACACGGCAGCGGAACCCGCTGAGACGGCTGATGAATCCGGCATGATTCCCTCTGAATTAATTTTCCAAATGTGAACGGCGAGTGTTTCTGCTGGTCGCATTGGGTTCAGGGGACTATCGATGTTAAATGGATTCCAGTCGGCGAAGTTCAGTGCTGGGGCACTTTGACCAGCTGTATAAATGAGGGCAGCGGCTTCACCGAAGACCCGGCCAGCACTCAAAATCAAACCGGACACGATACTTGGCACGGCTGCTGGAAGAATAATCTTAGTGACCGTTTCCCATTTTGATAAGCCAAGAGCAAGACCGCCGTTTCGTTGGTCGTTGCTGATTGATTTCAAGGCGTCTTCAATGCTTCGAGTGAGGAGTGGTAAGTTGAAGACGGTCAATGCTAAAGCACCAGAAAGGATAGAGAAGCTTAAGCCAAATTGGACAACGAACAACAGGAAACCGAAGAGTCCCACAACAACAGAAGGCAGGGAACTGAGGATTTCAATCATCGTCCGAACGGTATTGGTAATCTTGCCAGGCTTAGCGTATTCGTTCAGGTAGATGCTGGCACCCAGTGCGATGGGCATCGAAATCATCATGGTGAGGATCAGCAGATATAAAGAGTTAAAAAGTTGAATTCCGATACCGCCACCAGCAGTGAAGGCTCGTGATGGTGTCGTTAGGAAGCGCCAGTTAAGCTGTGGCAGTCCTCGTAAAATGATGTAACCGAGGAGGAAGACTAAGATGAGCACGACGATACCGGCAAGGGTGTAAAGTAGGCCAGTTGCAAGTTTATCTGTTCGTTTGGCGTTCATTATTGCTTCAGCTCCCCTCGTTTAGCGATAAAGTGAATAACCAGGTTAAAGGTTAAGGACATGAGTAATAGGATTAAGGCGAGTGACCAGAGCGCATCGTTTTGGACCGTTCCGAGGACGGTATTTCCGATACCCGTGGTCAGCACACTTGTTAGTGTTGATGCCGGTGCAACTAAGCTTGATGGCATCAAGGCGGCGTTTCCGACAACCATTTGAACGGCGAGCGCCTCACCGAATGCGCGGGCCATTCCGAATACGATGGCAGTCAGAATTCCTGGTGTGGCAGCCCGTAAGACTACCTTATAAATGGTTTGCCAGCGGGTTGCACCCAAGGCGAGTGAGGCTGATCGGTAGTTCTTGGGAACAGAACGTAAGGCGTCAACCGTCATGGAAGTCACCGTTGGTAGAACCATGACGAACAGGACAAAGGTTCCGGCTAAAATTCCGAAACCACTACCGCCGAACACATCTCGGATGAATGGCACAACGACTGTTAAACCAACAAAACCGTAAACGACTGAAGGAATTCCCACCAGTAATTCGAGCACGGGTTGGAGAATTTTAGTTCCCATTTTTGGGGTAATATCGGTCATCATTAAGGCAGTCCCAATCGCAAAAGGTAACGCTAAGGCGGTTGCCAAGATTGTGATAAGGAAGGAGCCGGTGATCATTGGTAGGGCACCTACCAGGGGTTGACCGTTGACTTCAACATCGGGATTCCAAACGGTTCCGGTTACAAAGTCGACTAATGAAACATGATCGCTGGTAAATGTGGCTAAACCACGAAAGGCGATAAAGATGAAAATGGCGATAACGACTAAACAGATGCTACTTAGACTAACTAAACTAATGAGCTTACCGCGACGCTCGAGTTTGCTGGTGCGGGAAGGCTTTAGCAGGCTTTCTCTGATTTTATCCATTGAGGTTTCCTTTCTGCTATACCAAGCGTTCAACTTTCATTTGATTGATGGGGATGTAGCCAAGTTGAGGGACGAGGTTTTCTTGAATGTGTTTTGATAGCACATATTTGATGAATTGTTTGGTTTCAGCATCGGCACCCTTTTGAATGTAAAGATGCTCGTAGGACCAAACTTTCCAGTTGTCGGTGGTCACGTTTTTGTTAGTTGGTTTGACCCCATTTAGGGTTGGTGTGATCACGGTATCATTAACGTAGGCAAACGACACATAACTGATGGCGCCAGGGGTGGTTGCCACGATTTGGCGAGCCGTTCCTGAAGAATCTTGTTCTTGAGAAGCTTTACTGCGTTGGCCGTTGAGGGCTTTCTTTTCAAATGTCATCCGGGTTCCACTTCCTTGGGTCCGGTTGACGAGGACGATGCGCTGATCATTGCCACCAACTTGTTTCCAGTTAGTGACCTTACCAGTAAATACGTCACGAAGTTGCTGACTTGTTAAATTCTTGATGCCATTTTGTTTGTTCAAAATCGGGGTGATACCGACAACGGCCACGCGATTATCCACGAGCTTGGTTTCGTCGATTCCCTTTTGCTCTTTGGCAAAGACGTCTGAGTTACCGATAGAAACGGCGCCGGACTGGATTTGGCTGAGTCCGGTACCGGATCCACCACCTTGGACGTTGACAAAGATGCCAGGGTTCTCCTTACTAAATTCTTCTCCGGCTGCTTCAACGAGAGGTTGAAGGGCGGTTGAGCCAACGGCGGTGATGGATTCGCCGCGCTTGCTTTGGTCGCGAGTGGTGAAGGCGAAACCGAGCAGCACGATTAGTAGGCCGATGATGATGAAGGGCAAACGTTTTTTCATGGCAGTACTCCTTGTTTGAGGTCAGTTTTTCATTAGATATAGCATACCAATCGCGTGTAAAGACCAAGTAGATGGTTTGTAAAGGTTGTGTAAATGTCGAAGTGCGATATGAGGCGGGAGCTTTTGAGTACCAACAGCGATTGCGAAAAATTTGGTTTTGGAATTGTTCGTCAATCGTAGTTGGGCGGAGAAAGGTGCCTCATGGAGCCGATTAATATGAAAGGGTGCGAGTCTTCGCGTTTAGTTTCCGAGCACTTCTCGCCCACAAAAAAACGGACGCCCCTCACCGAGACGTCCGCACCTATTATTGATTTTCATTTGTAAAACTAATTCTCATCGTCGTTCCGACACCTAGCTCACTGGTGACGTTAATGTCACCGCTCATCTGTGCGACTTGTTCCGCGACGATGGCGAGGCCCAGACCAGTTCCGGCAATGCGTTTACCGTTATCACCGCGATAGAATCGTTCAAAAATGCGATTTTGCTGGTTGGTTGGAATGCCAATCCCGGTATCTTTGACAATCAGTTGCCAGTCATCAGGACCGGTACTGGCTGAAATCGTGACTGTTCCTTCAGCCTTATTATACTTGATGGCGTTACCTAGTAAGTTGTACATAATGGCCATTAATCGGCCACGATCACTTGTGACCACTAAATCCGCGGGAATTTCATTGATGAGTTTGACATGATTGAGTTGGGCCGAGGCCTGCTGATTTTGGAGTTGTTCCTCAGCTAGCTCGGCCAACTTGATGGGCTCGAGGGTCAACTCTGCGACTTCATTATCGCGTAAATGTGATAGCGAGAGAATGTCATTGATTAAGCTAACTAGTTTTTGAGATTCCTCATGAATAATCGTGAGGAATTTTTGTTGAGTCGCTTCATCAGTTGGATTTTCCAATAGTGTTTCACTGAAACCGGAAATGGCAGTGATAGGCGTCTTCAGCTCGTGACTTGCGTTAGCCACGAAGTCCGATTGCATCTTGGACATAGCGACCAGGTCACTCACATCTGATAATAGTACTGTGATTTGGAAGTGCTTAGGGCGAATTTCGCTGTAAACGACTTGAACACGAATACTTTTACGCCCTTGTGCGGTTTCTAAATTGATGAGGCGTTGGCTACTTTTTTGGCGGTGAAAGGCATCGTTGACCAAGGTAATCAGTTCGGGTTGTGTAATGTCATCCTGGTAGGGATGGGGTAGTGGTGCAAATTGGCGTTGGAACAATTCTTGCACGCCATCGTTAGCTACCTGCAAGTCGCCGAAACGGTCAATCACCATCACTCCGATTGGGAGGTACTTAATCAGCGTTTCTAATTCGTTTTCCTGACGCTGGGTTTGATGAGTTTGGTGGCGAATATGGGATTGCAGCATGTTAATTTCATGGGTTAAGCCGTGAAATGGATCATTGTTGGGTAAGATCAAATGGGTCTGATCGTCCGCAACGTTAATTTGGTGCACTTTTTTAGCCACTTGATTCAATTTACGATTGAACCGCAGCACGAAAGCCGTAAAAACTAGCGTGGATAGTAGCGAAATCAACAACATAAACGTGATGTGGCGAATATCGTCCACGGGAAAAATGAATCCAAGTAATTCAAAGATGATGAGGTTAATTAAGAAATAGAAGAAAATGGTTTTTTTCATGAGTTACTCCATTCCGAATTGATAACCAAAACCGCGAACCGTTTTGATCCAATTCCGCTCTGGGGCGTATTTTTTTAACTTATCTCGTAAATGGCTCACCTGGATATCGACCATGCGGCTGTCGACATCGGCTTGAACCTCCCAAACGTGTTCCATGAGTTGTTGCCGACTAAGGACTTGTTGCTTGTTGGTGACGAAGTAGAGAAGCAGTTCGTACTCTTTGGGGGTTAGCGAAAGGGGATGTTCGGCGACTGTTACAATGTGTTGCTCCCGATTAATCTTGAGCTCGTCCAACACAAATAGCGCCTGCGAATTATTCTGAGTTGCCTTTTGATTTCGACGAATCACGGCGTTAATTCGTGCAACGACTTCGCGCGGACTGAAAGGCTTACTGATGTAATCGTCAGCACCCAGTTCAAGTCCGAGGATGCGATCCACTTCTTGTGACTTTGCTGTAATAATAATGACTGGGGTGTCGAGAGCTTGAATTTGCATTTGCTTGAGGACGTCCAAACCACTCATGCCGGGTAGCATGAGGTCCAACAGGATGCAGTCTAACTGGTCATGCTCGGCTTGGATAATTTTGAGCGCACTAGCCCCGTCCGTTGCAGTCAAAGGCTCGATGCCTTGCTGCTCTAAATTGTAGGTCAATAAAGTTGAAATGGCTGGTTCATCGTCGACGACTAAAACTTTGGTCATTTTGCACCCCTCATTTTGGTTCATTACGCTTAATTGAATTTTAGCATAAGTAACGCGTTGATTGCCGACTTTAAGCACACACATTACAAAGATGTTGTATTTTGGCGATAACATTGATAATTTTCATGAATGCTTCTATAATATTTAAGTACATAAAATCGAATCAGCAAGTTACCAGCGGAAATTGGCACGGGACATAGTGCCAATTTTTCTTTTGCCTGCAAGGATTCAACAATTAGAGGTGAGCATTTTGACTAGTCGTCAACCTGCAACCGATCAACCCGTCGACCAAAACGGCCGCCCGTATAACCGGCTTGTACTTGTTTTTACTATGTTAATTGGAACATTCAGCACGTTTGCGACATCAACAATGCTGACCACTGCGTTTCCAACATTGATGAAATCCTTTAACATTTCCGCAACCACGGTTCAGTGGTTAACGACTGGATTTTTATTAATGATGGGAATTGTTATTCCAATTACTGGTTTCTTTCTACAGCGCTTTGACACGCGCAAATTATATTTGTCTGCTATTTTTATTTTCTTTATTGGTACCGTGATGTGTTACTTTGCAACATCATTTGGCGGTATTTTGACTGGACGGCTGGTTCAAGCTGCCGGAGTGGGAATTACCGCGCCCGTTTACCAAACCATCATGACTTCTATCTTCCCGCCTGCTAAACGAGGGGCAGCGATGGGAACGGCCGGGTTAGTGGTTGGGTTAGCACCCGCTATCGGCCCAACGTTTGCTGGTTGGGTATTGATTCACTATTCATGGCGGATGCTATTCTTATCTATCATGCCAATTTCGTTAATCGTACTCGTAATGGGCTTTTTTACTTTACGAAAGGTCCTACCAACGAAGAAGGCGCCAATTGACTGGTTATCCGTTACCTTTTCAATCATCGGATTCGGTTCGATGCTGTTTGGGTTTTCGTCCGTTGGTGATTACTCATGGACGAGCCCGGTTGTTTACGGCACGTTGATTGTGGGTGTGATTTTCGTGGCGTTCTTCGTCATGCGATCACTAAAAATCAAGAATCCACTTCTTCAATTTAAGGTATTCGAGAATTCAGATTACACACTGTCAGCCATTTTGGTTTCCGTATCGTTCATGTCGATGAATGGCTTCACGCTAGTCTTACCCCTGTACCTCCAAACCATTCGAGGCGAGTCACCGTTGGCTTCAGGGTTAACCCTGTTACCTGGGGCGATTACCATCGGGATTATGAACCCAATAACCGGTCGGATTTTTGACCAATTGGGTGCTCGAAACATGGCGATTGCTGGCATGTTTTTGTTGTCGATGACCACTGCCTCATTTATTTGGATTACGGCGACGACACCGGTGCTCTACATCGTTGCGATTTATACGGTGCGGATGTTTAGTATTTCGATGGTGATGATGCCGGTCACGACGACGGGGATGAACGCTTTGCCGCTAAATTTGATTAGTGACGGAACGGTCGTCAACAACACGGCCCGGCAAGTCTTCGCCTCGATGGGAACCGCAATCCTGGTTTCCGTGATGGCTAGTGTCACAGCGCAAAATGTGCCAGGTCATGCAGTGGCTAAAGCAACGCCAATCTTGTTTAAGCAATTATCTATCCATGCAAACGTCATTGGCTTCCGATATGCCGTTGCAATTGCCACTGGATTTGCCGTGCTTGGCTTCATTCTCGCGTTCTTCTTGAAACGCGATTCAAGGAGGTTACACGCATGATTGTCTTAATTTTATTTGCTGGTGCGATTATCTTTGCGGCCAGTATGATTTTCTTGAAACCAGGACTTAAAAAATGGCTCTGGGTGGCTGCTGGTTTAATCCTGGCAGTTGGTAGCTGTCTCTTGATGATTTTGAATTTTAATTCGTATTTGGGGATGAAGGAAATTCATTCCACGGAAACGAAACCGTTAGCCACGGTTGGTCAAAACGGTGCATTACTTCAGTATCGTCAACTCGGTACGAAAGGTGAGCGGGTTTACTTCTATCGTGATAATCCTTTAGAAAAGCGCGTTAAGCACACGGATGCCACCACTAGTCGGGTAACGTTGAATCGTGGCGCCAAGACTGATTCAGTCAGAATTACTAGGACCTACAGGGTTTACCGTAACGAGGAATGGCGCTTGCTGTTCGCAAACGGGATGCCCAATCATCAATTGGTGCGCAGCCATTACACGTTCAGTGTGAAGGCAAATGAAAAGATTCAAAAGATGACGATAAAATAGTAAATGGCCCTTCACGAATGCGTGAGGGCCATTTTTGTATGACATCATGATTTAATTATTTTTCATCCAACTGCACCGCTCTTTCGTTCAGCGCTTGCGCCTCATCGAAGTAGCGACTGTGGTAGTAAGTTCGAATACCCCAGTAGTAGAAAACGAGTGAAACGACGATCACGAGCACGAAGTCGTAGGGATACTTGATCCAATCTTGACCGTTGAATTCGTGACTGCCAATGTAGGAAGCGATGGAGATGAAAATGAGGTAGCCAATCATCCAAGCGCTGCTTTTGAGTTGTTTACGAAAATCGGTCCAGCCGGATTTCCATTCATAGTAGAAGTACAAAGGAAATCCTAACAGAATAACCAGAATGACTTCAATGGTAGTTGGCCACATTGCCCAGTAAGTGGCGAGTGACGCTAAAACAAAGGCAAGGGGCGCCCAGAAATTGATGGCGGCTAAAGTAACTGGTCGCTTGAATTTTGGTGCCATTTTTCTCAGGGAGACTACCGTTACTGGACCAGTGAGGTAGGCAATTAGGGTTGAAGTCGAAATCACACTGGCCAGCGTACCCCAAGTCCTGAAGATGGAGACCATAACCATGCTGAGGAACATGTTTACCAGAATCGCTTTTTGCGGAATTCCGTACTTCATGTTGACTTTACCAATGAAGGCGGGGACGTGATGGTTACTTGCCATGGCATATAGTGCTCGACCGGTCGAAGCTACGAATGACACACCGGTTCCAAATGGCGAAACGAAGGCATCCATGTAAAGCAGAACGGATAACCAGTAAATGCCCAGCATAATGGCCAAATCAGCAAAAGGTGAGTTAAACGTAATGCCATGCCAATCAACTTTAGCTAATAGATCAGGGCTAATCGAAGTAATATAAGTGCTTTGTAAAACAATGTAAATCACACCACTAATCGTCAGTGATAGGGCAATGCCACGACCAATGTTCCGTTTGGGGTCGCGAACCTCGCCACCCATGTTAATGACGGTTTGGAAGGCATCGAAAGAAAAGATGATTCCGGAAACGGTTGTGGCAGCGAAAATTGGGGCACTTCCGTAGGGCATGAACGTTGAAAGCGAGTTACCGTAGTTACCGGGGTGGAAGCTAGTCATGGTCATCATGATGATGGTCAGTAGCGGCACCCCAATTTTGAAAATGGAAATTAAACTGGTGAAGCGCGTCAATAGAGTGACAGACCAGTAATTTAGTAGTGTGAAGATAATGATGAAGACGAAGACTAATAGCAAGCCCTCCGTCGTTACGGATCCGTTATCAATAAACTGGTGCGTCCAGTTAGCCCATTTCCATGGCCAGGTACTCATGTACTGAACGGCGGCCACGGCCTCAATAGGAATCAAGGTGACCAGTGAAACCCAGTTGGCCCAGGCGGCAATGAAGCCCAGCAAGGGACCGTGAGAGTATTGTGCGTATTTGCTCATCGCACCGGACTGGGGGAACATCGCCCCGAGTTCAATGTAAGTGTAAGCAATGATCCCGATAACGGCTCCCCCGATAATCCAGGAAATAATTGAAGCCGGACCGGCAATCTTTGAAGCTTCCCAAGATCCGAACAGCCAGCCGGAACCAATTAAGGAACCGAGGGCCAGCATGACGGTTTGAAATAAGCTGATTTTATGTGACTCAGTTTTAATGGCGTACGCCCCCTTATGTCTTGTTTGTGCCGCTACATTGTAGCATGTTTTCACTTGTTTAATCAAAAAGGGCTCCCCAAAATCAAGCCCATTAGAACGGTATTTCTGCTAGTTTGTGATAATAGAATGATAAAAAGATTAAAAATAAATGTTGACGTCCTCATAAAGCAGGTGCTATAGTCTTAACAAGTCGTAAAGGAGAGCGTTAATATGAACTTACAAAAACCTACCCAATTGAATACGACATTTTATTACTTTTTGTTTTTCAGATTATCTCTGTGAGGCAAAGAGTTGCTTAGCGTGCCCCGCAGGTCATAGGACTGAGGGGCGAGAAGATTGAATTTTGGACTACCCCCAGTTCTCGGAACTGGGGGTATTTTTTTTGGAAGTTTTGGTTCGAACGTTCAAGTGTGGACAAATATACGGCATAACAAACAGAAAGAGGAGATTACCATGGCATTAGCAGACAACATGAAACAGGAATTAGCAGGAATTAAACCTTCAGAAATTTTGGCATTTAACGAGGAAATTAGCCAGATTCCTGATGTGATTAAGTTGACACTAGGAGAACCAGACTTCAACACGCCCGAGCACGTTAAGAGTGCTGCAATTAAGAGTATCGAAGAAAACCACAGTCACTACGCCCCATCAAGCGGTATTCCAGCCTTGCGTAAAGCGGCAGCAGACTTTTTGGCTAACAAATACAATGCCCATTACGATCCTAGCTCTGAAATTATCGTCACAGTGGGTGCCACTGGTGGTATCTACTCAGCCTTAACCGCTATTTTAAATCCCGGCGATGAAGTTATCATTCCGGTGCCGATTTTCCCACTCTACATTCCAATTACTTCTCTAAACGGTGCAACGCCCGTCCTCATGGATACGACGGCAGATAACTTCCTACTGACACCAGAAAAACTGGATGCTGAGTTAACGAAGCGTGATGGTAAGGTGAAAGCCGTTGTTATGAACTTCCCAACTAACCCAACTGGCGCAACTTACACGCGTGAAGAGTTGACTGCGGTTGCAGATGTATTGCGTCAGCACGATGTCTTCGTTATTAGCGATGAAATCTACAGCGAACTCGTTTTTGACCAAGAACACGTTTCGTTGGGTGAATTATTGCCAGAACAAACCATCTTGCTTAACGGGGTATCTAAGTCCCACGCCATGACGGGTTACCGGGTCGGGATTCTCGCCGCACCAAAGGCCATTGCCCAAAAGATCGCGATGGTTCACCAATTCACCGTTACGTCAGCAACCACTAGCTCACAAGAAGCGGCCTTGGAAGCTTTCCAAAATGGTCCAGACGATGGCCTCGTGATGAAGGCGGAATACGAAAAACGCCGTGACTTCGTTGTCGCTGGTTTGCGAGAAGCCGGATTTGAATTGGAAACACCACGCGGCACTTTCTACGCTTTCGCTAAGATTCCGGCAGCGTTAGGGACCGACAGTTTTGCCGTTTGCCGTCAATTGGCTAAGGAAGCTAAGGTGGCAGTCATTCCGGGCGCTAGTTTCCCAGCCGGTGAGGGTCACATTCGGTTAAGCTTCGCTGCCAGCATGACGGATCTTGAAGAAGCAATCAGCCGAATCAAAGCCTTCATGGCAACCCAACCTCAAACAGTCGAAATGATGGAGGCTAACTAAGATGAAAATTTTAATGTACTCCGTCAGACCGGACGAACATGCGGTGATTGAACAGTGGGCAACTGATCACCAAGCGACGATTGAGTTTAACACGGAAATTCTGAGTGCCGAAACGGTGGACCTTGCGAACGGCTACGATGGCATCGTTTTAGCCCAACATGAGGCGTTAGCCGATCCGATCATTTATGAAAAGCTAAGCGCCATGGGCATTCACCACATTGCGTTGCGGATCACCGGTTACGACATTATCGATTTCAAGTTAGCTAAAGAGCATCACATCTTAGTCACCAATGTGCCAGCTTACTCACCACGATCGGTTGCTGAAGAAGCGTTGACACACGCGATGATGCTCATTCGGAACATCAAGGTGACCACTAAAATGATGCAATGGCACGACTACTCTTGGAAAAACCTGCAAGCCCGTGAAGTCCACAATTTGACGGTCGGCGTGATTGGTGTTGGAAAAATTGGGACGACGACTGCCCGGCTATTTAAGGCATTGGGTGCAACTGTTCTCGGCCATGATATTGTTGAACGACCAGAGATTGCGGATACTCTGACTTATGTATCGAAGGAAGACTTATTAGCTCAATCAGATATTGTTTCGATTCATACGAATATGGATGAGTCAACTTGGCACTTAATCAGCGACCAAGAACTGAAATTAATGAAGCCAACTGCTATTTTGCTTAACTGCGCTCGGGGACCAATCGTGGATATCAAAGCGCTAGAGAACGCACTTCAAAATGGTGAAATTGCCGGCGCTGGTTTGGATACCTTTGAAGGGGATGAACACATCTTCGGTAACGATTTACGGCAAAACGACACCGTTTCAACCGATTTAATCGACCGCTTGATGGCGATGGACAACGTCACAGTGACACCACACATTGGCTTCTATACGGACGCCGCAGTGGACAACATGGTCAAGATTGCATTGAATGATGTAGCGAAATTATTAAATGATGAACCTAAGGATGTTCATCTGGTAACGGAGGGGTAAATATGGATAAAACAGAAACATCAACATTAACAGCTCACAACGTGATTATGAACGTGCTTAACGGGTTGAGCTTAGGAACAGTGGTGGCTTTGGTACCTGCTGCCATTTTGGGGAACTTGATGCTTGCGGTGAAGGGAATTTTCCCATTTGCAGCAAATATCATTACGTTAACTAATTTGTCGATGGTCCTCCTGGCATCTGTGAGTGCCTTAGTGACCGCCTTACTTTTCAAAATGACACCGATTCAAAGTGCGAGTTTAGCGATTGTCGCCGAACTTGGAAGTGGTAACTGGCACTTGGTCAATGGTGCTTTCATGGTTAAAGGAACTGGGGATGTGGTGAATATCATTTTGACCATGATTCTGGGTGTCGTGTTCCTCAAATTAGTGGGCAACAAGCTTAAGGCTTACAACGTTTTATTACTGCCAACCTTGATGATTTTGATTGTTGGTGTGATTAGCATTTTGACGTTACCATACGTTAGTTCAATTACGACTGCACTCGGTGAACTCATTGCGATGGTCACGACCATGCAACCAATCCTGATGGGTGTCGTGATGGCGATTATCTTTGCTGTATTAATCGTGACCCCAATCTCAGTTGTGGCGATTGCATTGACGATTTCACTTGGGGGTATTGCGGCTGGATCGGCTAACCTGGGAATCGTTGCTGGTAGTTTTGTCTTAGCCTTCATGGGCTACGGTGCGAACTCATTTGGCACGTCAATTACCCATTTCTTAGGGTCACCCAAGATTCAAATGGCTAACATGTTGGCCAAACCCAAATTGTTCATTCCAGTTATCGTGAGCTCTGGCTTACTTGGTGGACTCGGAGCTGCACTCGGTGTAACGGGGACGCCAATGAGTGCCGGCTTCGGGTTCTCAGGACTCGTTGGACCACTTGCTGCTTACAACGGTGGGATGAACGGGACGATGGGAATCATCACCATCGTGATCTTGTTCTTCGCACTGCCAATCGTACTAGGCTACCTAGCCCGTCTGAGCTTCGTAAAAAATGCCCACTTCATTGATGCGGCTGATTTACGGCTAGATTTCGAATAAGCAAAAAATAATCCTCAACATCGCGGACCTAATTGGTCTACGGTGATGAGGATTTTCTTATTTGCTCTTCTTTAAAAGATCGTTATTCATATCGGTGCGGGCGACGACCACGTCCATTTTCGCGTTACGAACCACGAAAGCGGTGACGGAACCAGTGATGAAACGGTTAACGGCACGCATCCCGGTGGCTCCGATGACGATGAGGTCAATCGGATAATCCTCCGGAAAATCACGGGCAATCACTGACTTAGGATTACCAAAGCGAACGTGAATGTTCATTTTTTCGAAGCCATGGTTCTTTTTAATCTGATCCACAAGATCGTTTAGGTAGCCCTTGCTGTCATTGACTAAACTGTTAATCAAATTACCTTCAGTGACGTTGCCAAACGAACCGTACTGATTGACATCGACCACGCTTAGGAGTTCCAACGTGGCGTTATTACGTTTGGCGACCTCAACGGCTTTTCTGAGTGCTAACTCAGCCTGTTGAGAACCGTCTAGTGGCACCAAAATGTGCTCGTAGTTTTGTAACATAGCGAAATCTCTCCTTTATTATGCCCGGCCGATAACGGTCTGTTCGGCTTGTGCCAAAACGTGTCCGTTCATCTTAGCCCATAACTCGTTTAACCAAAAGCCGTCTGACAAATCAAGTTTTTGATCAAGCGCGTATACCGTGACGAGGTAGTTGTGGTCCTTATCAGGAGGCATTGGTCCCGTGTAGTGTTGCGTGACTGCGGGGTCAGTCTCACCGACTAGGCCACCACCAGAAGAGTTGCGACCGAACGTCATGCTGACGTCGCCACTGAGACTGGCGTTTTCAGGAATCTGGGTTAAATCACCAGGTAAGTTAGCGGCAACCCAGTGAATCCAGGTAAAGCCACCTACAGGGATGGCGTCGTGATCAACCATGGTGACCGCAAAAGTTGCGGTACCAGCTGGCACGTCCTTCAGGTCAATGGGAAAAGAGGTGACGGGGCGACCGTTGTGCTGATTGGTGCCGGTCGCCTGTTTTGAGTATTTTGCAGGTAGAAAACCATTTTCGGTTGGGATACTGATTTGCATGTTAACTCCTCCTGTTCACGATTATAACTAGTTCCAGTATACCGCAAACCAATTTGTTGCGGCATAAATGAGTCTATACTCATAAAATTCACATTGATTTTTCATGTCACAAACGGGTATGCTAGTAAGCAATTAGTGAAAGGTAAGGTGACAAGATGGACCAGCAAGAGAAAATTAATATCCTGCAGCGTATTGTTCAAATGGAGACCGTCAACGATCATGAAAGCTTTGTCGCTGATTATTTGGCCTCGCTATTCGAAACCTACCCCAATGCCAAAGTTGAGCGTGTCCGCTACCGTACGGGACGCGATAACCTAGTGGTGACGGTTGGGACTGGGCGACGACGAACGCTGGGGTTTGCTGGCCATATGGATGTCGTGGCGACCGGTGACCCCCAAAAATGGCAACACAAACCGTTCAGTGGCGACATCACACCTGACTTCAAGATGCATGGACGAGGCACTTCAGACATGAAAGCCGGCCTGGCTGCAATGGTGATTGCGGCATTAGAACTGCTAGATCAGGGTCAGCCCAAGGACGGTCAACTTAAATTGATTGCAACGATTGCGGAAGAAACGACGATGGTCGGCGCGGAAAAATTGACCGAAGCGGGTTATCTTGATGATTTAGACGCATTGGTGATTTGTGAGGGGAGCGGGCTCAACGTTTCCTATACGCACAATGGCGATATTGACTACGAAGTAATTAGCTATGGCAAGGGTGCGCACTCGGCGGCGCCTCAACTGGGCATCAATGCCATTGAAAACTTAATGGTTTACTGGCAGACTGCCAAAGCAGAACTGGCCAAGTTTGATGAAACGGATCCGGTATTAGGTCAATTGCTCCACAACGTGACCTTAATGAGTGGTGGCGAGCAAATCAACAGTATTCCGGCTGAAGCTAAGCTCTCTGGAAATATTCGGTTGATCCCACAAACGCCGGCACGATTGGTCCAAGACCGGCTAGAAGCACTAGTGGCCGAACTAAACACGCGACCAGGATTTGATTTGGAATTGAACTATCTGTTAGTGGGGGATGCCTTACCGGGTGACCCTGATAACTCGTTTGTCCAACTTGTGAAACGTGAAACCGAAACGATTGTCGGTCATGACGTCGAATTAGCTGGTGATACGGGCACAACGGACGGCTCGAAGTTTGTTGCGGCTAAGGCTCAATTTCCGGTTGCCATCGTTGGTCCCGGGAGCGAAACGGCGCACCAAGTGGATGAGTATGTCGACTTAAATCAATATCTGCAAGCAATCGAACTGTATAAGCAACTGACACTGGAATTTCTATCGGGGGAATAACGATGACTGAACAAGAAAAAATCGAAATTTTGCAACATATCATTAAAATTAAATCGGTTAACGATAATGAAACTGAAGTCGCAGATTATATTGCTTCACTATTTGCACCGTATCCAAATGCCAAAGTGGAAAAGGTGAACTACGCACCTAACCGAGACAATCTGGTCGTCACCATTGGCCAGCCAGATCGCAAGCGCCTGGGCTTTTCCGGACACATGGACGTCGTGGATCCTGGTGACTTGAGCAAATGGACACACGAACCATTTGGCGCAGAGGTTGCGGACGGTAAGCTATTTGGTCGTGGTGCTTCTGACATGAAAACGGGTCTGACGGCTCAAGTGATTGCGATGTTGGAATTTTTGGAATCCGGCACCGAGTTGCCTGGTGAAATTCGTTTGCTAGCAACGGTAGGCGAGGAAACTGGTGAGTATGGGGCAGCGACCTTGACTGATCAGGGTTATGCTGATAATTTGGCCGGGCTGGTCATTTCAGAACCAAGTGGCCTGAACGAAATTACTTACACGGCGCGTGGCGTGATTGATTACAAAATTGAATCTGTTGGTAAAGCCTCTCACAGTGCCCGCCCCGAGTTCGGTATTAACGCCATCGACAACTTGTTGGTCTATTACAATGAGATTCAAAAGGTGATGGCGCCATTTGATAAGGTGAACCCAATTTTAGGTGGCGTCTTGCACAATGTCGATTTAATTAGTGGCGGTGAGCAAATTAACAGTATTCCCGCTAAAGCGTGGTTAATGGCTAATATGCGAACGATTCCGGAATACCCGAACCAAGTTTTTTATGATGCCATCGAAAAATTGGTGGATGAGCTCAACCAGCGTCCTGGCTTTGATTTGAAGGTTTCATACAGTTTCCCTGAGGAGGCTATCCCTGGTAAACCGGACACACCATTGGTAAAATTAGCACAGAAGGTCTCTAAGGAAGTCTTAGGCACGGCGGCTAAACCAGTTGGATCTGGTGGTGCTAACGATGGTGCAGAGTTCTTGCGTGCTAAGGGCGACTTTACCAGTATCGTTTATGGGCCAGGCTCAAACACATCACACATGCCTGACGAATATGTCGAACTGAGCGACTTTCTGAAGAGTATCGATTTATATAAGCAGCTCGCGCTAGAGTTTTTGGCGTAATACGGATAGCAATGAAGGGATGATTTGCATGAAACGCTGGTGCTATGTGATTGGTGGCTTAATTGGTGTTGGAGTCGCTGCGGCGCTAATTAAGCGACGCGTACAGATTGATTCGGCTGGAAATTACACGCTGGTTTTTGATGATTTTGGCATGACGAGTTTGGAGGATGCAACCAACATCGCACACGATGACCGGGTACTGGTTTTGGCTGAGTCAAGTCAACAGGCAACTGGTCAGTTTGTGATGCCACAACTTAAGCTTCCCGCATTTAAAAAACTAGTGGCTTCGTGGAACGCCTATACACCTGGTGACTCCAGCGTTGAAGTTGAAGTGCGTGTTTTGGTGAATAAAAAATGGTCACTTTGGCACACGTTTGGTCGCTGGGGACTCAACATTATGAAGAGTAGTACCAAAGCGGATATTGCTGATTCGTTGGCAGGCTTAGATACGGATACCCTTTTTGTCCGGGGGCAGCGCTATGCAACGGCGGTTCAGGCTCGAGTGCGCCTAAATGCCAGTTGTAACGGTGAAACCCCGACGTTGAAGTTACTTGCGGTTAGCACGACACCAAAAGACGGCGCGTTCACTCGCGCAATCGAAGAGGACACCACGCCTAAGGTCATTGATGCACCGGCTTACTCTCAAGAAATTCGAGATGGCAAAATGGCACCAGTTATTTGCAGTCCAACCACGTTAGCCTCAGCAATGAATCTTCAGGGGAAAGATGTCTTACCCGAAGAGGTGGCCTATCGGAATTATGACTTGGCCTACCAAGGCTTTGGTAATTGGTCGTTTAGCACCGCGACAGCAGGTGCGTACGGCTTCAAATCCTATGCGATTTTTACCGATATTAACAAATTGAAAAATGAAGTGGATCGCGGGTATCCGGTTGGCGTTAGCGTGCAATATACCAATAATCCGCAGAATCATAAGCTACCTTATTTGGAAAATGCCCCCGGCGAAACCTATGGGCACTTACTGTTGGTGACCGGGTTCATCACGGAAGAAGACGAAACCTTTGTGGTGACGAATGATTCGTATGCGCCAACCAACGAATCTGCTAATCGCGTTTACAAGCTTGACCAATTTAAACGGGCTTGGCATTCCAACCTGGCCTACATCATTGGACCAGCCTACGATGATCAACCCGTTCAAAATCCAGCAACTCGTAAGTTAGCTAAGCTGCAAAAAGTTGATGGTACACGTCATAGCTACGAACTGCTGGTTGGCCAAAAGTTGATTCCGTTACCCGTTTTAATGACGGCTAAGACGGATCCATTGACCATGCGGACGGGAACCGTTGCTTATACCCTTAACGATGAGGGCAGCGAAGCGAAAACGCTGGCTGAGCGCAAGTTCTACTATGCAGAGGTTGATGATCAGGGGCATATTCAACTTGATTGGAATCAGATACAGCAAGCCAATGATGACGCCACTGGCATTACGGTTTACGTTATGCAGATGGCGCAACCGACGTACGTGGCTAATCTGGCGATTGAAAGAGAAACTGAATAAAACTCATGACGATGGCTTTTACAGCCATCGTTTTTTTGTCAGAGTTAAAACTGTCATTTCGGAAACGCTTACTTTATAATGAATGTGTACTACGATTTGAAAGGTGGAAAACGAACATGGCAAAATTATACTCAACAACCATGATTAACGTTGGTGGACGTGAAGGTCACGTAGAGGCACCAGATGGCTCGATGGCAATGACGATTACAGCACCCAAGCCCGGTAAAAAAGAAGGAACCAATCCTGAACAACTCTTTGCAGCCGGCTATTCATCCTGTTTTAACAGCGCCTTAGAACTCGTCAAAAACGAAGCAAAAATTTCAAACGAAAGTACGGTTAAGGCCAAGGTTTCACTTTATAACGAAGGACCCGCCGACTTCCATATCGATGTGGAATTAAGTGTCCATATCGACGGTTTAGCCGATGAGGAAACGGCAAAATTGGCTGAAAAAGCCCACCAAGTTTGCCCATACTCGAAAGCAACGCGTGGCAATATTGATGTGAAGTTGATGACTTTCTAGTTCTAAATAAGTGAGGCTGCGCCAGTATTAATCGGCGTAGCCTCATTCTACTTAATAAAATCGTGTTCCATCAAAAAAGAACGCCACTTCAGCGATGGCGTTCCTGGTTAATCTGCGGATTTACTTAGTAAACTTTAAAATATAGTTGCCTTGTCCATCTGTCGTAATCGTATAGGTTTGGTAGCCTTCCTTAAGCCATTGTTGCTTTGAGGCGGCTGCCCAATTCTGTGCGCTGCTGACGGACGAGAACGTGCGCGATGATGAAAAGTCGACGTCAGTTCCAGTATCACTGGAAGAACTGCTGTCGGTATGCGATGTGTTGCCGGATTGGGTCGTTTTGTCTGCGCCATCCTTTGCGGGGGTGGCGTCTAGGCGGGATTGTGCTGTGCTACGTTTGGATGCGTTGCTTTCCTTATCAATCGAACTTTGGATCGACTGGCGATCCGCGTTGCTGATGACGGTGTCGTCGTCTGAGCTAGCAGATTCGGAAACGCTGCTACTAGAGCGTTGTCGTTTAGACACACTAGAGGACGTCTCGCTAGCTGATTGCTCGGTTTGTGACTCGGAAACCTTACTTCCGCGACTGAGTGTCCAAATGGCCAACCCAGCAACGATTAGAATGAGAATCATAATCAAAGTAAAAAACGGACCGCGCTTCTTCCGTTTTGGCTTTGGACGTTTCTGATTGGAATCGGTATTAAAGTTATAGCGTTGCATCCGCGATTTAGGTTCCTGACTACTCAAATAAAAACCTCCATGTCATGAGAACACTACGAACCGGTAAGCCAAAATTGTGTTCAACACGCTTACCTAACCACAAGAATACATCAATTTTCAAATAAGGTTAAGTTTTTTGGACAGTCGTTAAAAAAATAGATGCGTCAATCGCAAGTCCCATAAGGGATTATTCGATTTATTAAATTTAGATAAGAGTGCTATAATTGGGGCATTGAAACTAGAAAGGATGAACAAAAAATGCAAAATGAAATTCCCCAAGTGCCACTTTTAAACGGAACATCGATTCCTCAACTCGGGTTGGGTGTTTTCCAAGTGACGGATCCTAAAGAAGTAAAGAATGCCGTCAAATGGGCGTTGGCAGCTGGTTATCGTCACATCGATACTGCTGCTTACTACCAAAATGAGGAATTCGTTGGCGAGGCTATCAAGGAAAGCGGCATCGCTCGCGAAGACTTGTTTGTGACCTCAAAGCTCTGGAACAACGTCCGCGGCTATGACGAAACTAAAGCTGCGTTCCAAACTAGTTTGGATAAATTGGGCTTGGATTACCTTGATTTGTACTTGATTCACTGGCCAGCACCTGGTTACGTTGAAAATTGGAAAGCATTAGAAGACTTGTACAAAGCTGGCAAGATTAAGGCAATCGGCGTATCTAACTTTGAACAAAATCACCTCGAAGATCTGATGAGTAAGACCGAGGTCAAACCGGTCATCGATCAAATCGAAACTCATCCATATTTCCAACAAACTGAATTGCACGCCTTTCTCGAGAAGAATGGGATTGTCCACGAATCATGGAGCCCACTCGGTGGCGGACGCAATAATGCCATCGAAGACCCAGCCATCAAGAAGTTGGCTGAAGCGCATGGTGTGACACCCGCTCAAATTATTTTACGTTGGCACATTCAGCGTGAAGAAGTTGTGATTCCAAAGTCCATTCATGAAGAACGAATTCAGCAAAATCGTGATGTCTTTGATTTTGGATTAGACGAAGATGAGATGCAATTAATGGCTAGTTTGGACAAGAATGCCAGAGTGGGTGCTGATCCACAAGATGCCGAATGGCTTGCTAAATCACAAACTTACGCTGGCCCCAGTAAATAAATTTAAAAAAGGGCTTGATTTAATTTTTAGGCTGATTTATAGTATTCGTAACAGAAAATGAGAAATGCATTAACGAAGAAGAGTAGTTTACTCATTAAACTTTTAAGAGAAGCCGGCTGGTGAGAAAGGCTAAGTTGAACCGTTTACGAAGATGAGCTTCGAGCATTAACAACAGTGCAAGCTGTTATTACGGTAGGACCCGATAACGTCCGGCTTATATTTGTAAGCGACAGAGACTGATGCCTGTGAAGGATCAGTGAACTAAGGTGGTAACGCGGAGAAATCTTCGTCCTTTATTTAAGAATAAGGGGCGGAGATTTTTTTGTTGCTTCGCTAACGCATTAAAGGGGGTGATTGCGATGTCGATTCGCAGTCAGATGGTCGAACTAAAGAAGATGATGATGAACTAAAAATTTGAACGGGGGAAACATTTTGAGTATAAAGTTAGGACGTAAAAAAGGATTAATTTTCACAGGAGTAATTATTAGCTTAATATTAGCGGGCTGTGGTAAAGCCAGCGGAGACGCAGATAGTGAGAGTTCATCAGCTGTGTCACATAAAAATCAAGCAGCTAAGCAAGTTTTAAATTGGACCGCTTCAACGGAACTCCCAACGGTTGACTCTGTTAAGGAATATGACGTTGTTAGTGCTGAACAAATTGATTACCTTGGGGAAGGGTTATATAAAATCAACAGCAATAATGATGCCGTTCCAGCTGTAGCGGATGGTAATCCAGTGGCCCAAAACAAGGCTAAGACCAAGTATGTCATCAACATTAAAAAAGGTCTGAAGTGGTCAAACGGTGACAAATTGACAGCACACGATTTTGTCTTCGCATGGCAACGACTTTTGAATCCAAAGACGGCGGCTCAAAATGCGAGTGTTTACTACAACATCAAAAATGCCGAGCAAGTTAACCTTGGTAAGAAAAAGGTGAGTGAACTTGGTGTTCAGGCCCTTTCAGATACCAAGCTTGAAATTACCTTAGAGCGCCGCGATCCATATTTGAAAGCAACTCTTTCTTCTGAGAACCTCTTCCCAGAAAATGAAGCCTTCGTCAATAAAGCGGGTAAAAAGTACGGGACTTCAAGCAAGTACGTTATTAGTAACGGACCTTTCGTCATGAAGGATTGGGATGGTTCTGGTACCACTTGGCACTATGTTAAGAATAACCAGTACCATGAAAAGAACGATGTGACGTTGAAACGAATCAACATTCAAGTGACGAAAAATACGGCGACTGGTGTGAACCAGTTCCAAGCTGGAAAAGTCGATAACGCCTCATTAACCGGTTACTACGTCAAGCAATTCAAGAATGACAAACGATTAAAGACGGTTCTTCAATTACGTTCTGACAACTTGGAACTTGGTATCAATTCAAACAAGTCATTAAAGAACTTAAACTTCAGAAAAGCACTTAGTCTTTCCATTAATAGAAACCAACTCGTTAATGATGTGTTAACAGACGGTTCTCGTGCAGCAACTAGTATCGTGCCAAAGGGTCTTGTTAAGAGCCCTGACGGTAAAACTGATTTGTCAGACGCAACTGGCGACTTAGTGAAGTACAACCCAACTGAAGCCAAGAAATTGTGGGCAACGGCTCAGAAGGAACTTGGGACTAAGAAGGTCAGTTTGGATCTCTATGTAGATGATTCATCAGATGGTAAGAACGTTGGCGAATATGTTCAAGGTAAGATTCAAAATACGTTGAAGGGCGTTACTTTGAACATCAAACAAGTGCCAGCAAAGAGTCGTTTCCAGAAGCTGATGAGTTACAAGTTTGATACTGCTTTGGGTGGCTGGTCAGGTAACTTCGATCCATACACCTTCTTGCAACAATTTGAAACTGGCTTTGAACACAATCATGGTAAATTTAGCGACAAAGAATACGATGCCTTGTTGAAGAAGATTAACACTAGCGATTTGGATAACTTGGATACACGTTGGCAAGATTTGATTAAGTCTCAAAAAGTCTTAATCAATCAACAAGCTACAATTCCTTTGTATCAACCAGCTAGTTCATATCTCATCAACCCTAAGCTTAAGGGCGTTGTGACACATAACCTCGGAACTCCATTGGATGTGACGCGAGCATATCTGGTGAAATAAAATAGAGTGTGAGATCAGGCGGTTAGCCCTTGAGTACCAATGTAGATTGGTGAATAATTCGGGTTTAGAATTGTTCGCTAATCGTGGTTGGACAGAGAGGACTGCCTTATCGAACACGTTTCTGCCACATAACAACTAACTTTCAACACATACGAAAAAAAGAAGTTGTGACAGAAGTCGGGCAGTTGCTGAGTACTAACCTAGATTGGCGAATAATTTGGTTCTGGAATTGTTCGTTGATCGTAGTTAGACGGAGGAAACTGACTTCTGGAGCACGATTAAAATAAATAGTTCGGTTAAATGGAAAGAGGCTGTGCCAAAATTTACTTTTGGCACAGCCTCTTTTTCAGTATATTTTTGGAGAAACGTAAATGAAATATTACTCGAAAAGATCTGAATGTGATCCTGTGTCAATGAAACGAACAGTATCAATATCATACTTATAGGTAAGTAACCAGTCAGGTTGGATATGACATTCGCGTTCAGGCTTTCTATTAACTAGAGTGTGATCGTTGTACTTGGGCGGTAGTGGAATATCTCGGACCAATAAGACTATAAACGAAATCAAAATCTGCTACTTGGTATTGTCCGCCTTTAAGCATCTTTTTCAAATGTTTCTTAAATTGTCGTTCGAAAGCAACATGAAATTTAGGCTCACTCATGTAGCCACTTCAATCCTTCCTCAGCTGAATCAAATGCAACGTAGTCTCGACTATTTATTGCAGCGGTTAGTTGACTGTTGGGTTCTGCCACCTCGAAGGGTAGACCACCAGATGCGATAGTTTTCTTTGCGAATAATTTAAATGCCTGTGATGCTGTTAAACCACTTTGCTTGAGTATGGTCTCTAAAGCTTGCTTTTCTTTTTCTTCCATCCGGAAATGTATTTGATCACTCATTACTCTTCACCTCGAGTGCATGGTACTATTTGGTACCATGCGCTTCAACTAAATAAGACTTATGAATGTCCTCTTTTCTTATATCTTACTCATAAATACGACAAAAAAATCGCAAACCATTTTCGGTTTACGATCCAGTATGGATTACTAAACTAGTTAAAATCTTCAATTCCCTTTTCCTTAGCCATTTGCTGTAACTTCGGCAGCAAATCGTTTAAAATTCGAAACGAAACTTGCACGAGCGGACTAAACAAATTAGGCTTGGCGGGATTGGGCACATCCTCTGACTTCTTGATGTCAGGGACCATGTTGCGTAGCTCATCCTCGGTCAGTTTCAATTGTTGGGCGTAGTAAATGACCTCGGCGTAACTGACGTTTTTGTAGTAAAAATAGTACATGAACATGGCTGCCACGACGTACCAGAAAATCGTCCATGGTAATCCAATTTGAGCAGGACTCAGGATACCGGTTGGTGTGACGGCCACCACAAAGATAATGTAAATGATGACTGAGATAATCAGCCATTTGGTTTTCGTTTTCAAGATGCTCACCCTCAATTTCGTAATACGTCCATTATGCCACAGTGATTGAGCAAATGTTGAAGCTAGTTTGTGCAATCACTGAAATTTTCGGTATAATAAAGGCATTAATTTTTTACAAGAATGAGGGGCTATTTTGGAAATTAGCGTGGATACAATTCAACCAGAGCATTTCGAGTCAGCCAAGCAGGTTGTGAAGGCGGCCTTTGATGGTGCCAAGTATACCGATCATGATGAACATAACCTAATTGGTCGGGTGCGCAGTAGCGAGAATTACCGCAGTAATTTTGAAGTGGTGGCTTTAGACGATGATGGTCAGGTAATTGGCTACGGAATGTTAACACCAGTAGCCGTCAAAATGAACGGGCATAAGACGACGATTTTAGCCTTGGCACCGTTAGCCGTTCATCCAGATTACCAAAGCCAAGGTGTTGGTAGTCGAATTATAGACGAGCTGGAATCCCGGGCTACAATCGAACGCTATCCCGCTATCAGTATTTTGGGTGATCCAAGCTACTACAGTCGATTCGGCTATGTGGCGGCTGACAACTTCAATATTTTGTCGACTTTACCCGTTGAATTGTTAAACAACATGATCAAACCCTTGTGGGACGGTGCTTTAGCAAATGTTGCCGGTAAGATTTATTATCCAAGTGCGTTTTTTGGTTAGAATTCTTATTGACTTCTCATTTTCAGGGTGATATGCTAAGACACAATTAAATAAGCGAACGAATAAAACCATTTTAAGTAGCGCATTATCTGGGTGTCAGAAAGTCGGTGGTTGCTGCGAACCGATCAGGATAATGTCGACGAAATACCGTGGTCAGTTTCTTAATTGAACGGATAATAACTAGAACCGTTACCATCTAGTGAGTGGAGAATTCTGACAGTGTTGAATTCTCAATCTGGGTGGTACCACGGTTTCCAATCGTCCCTGTTGCAATGTTGATTGCAGCAGGGACTTTTTTATTACAATGCTTTTCTAATCGGTTGCTCTTGAGCACTAGGAAAGTCACGAAAAAGCAAATAAGAGCGTAACTGAATCACCAAGGAGGAATTCAACATGAATCGAAAAAGCGGCGGTAAAGCGAACTATTAGTCTTCACTCGAAAAATGTCAGTGTTAGGTACATCAAACAATTTGAGGAGTGAACAATTATGAAAATTGAAAATTCAACTAAAGCACCAAAAGTAGGTTTCGGAGAAGCGCTTGCCGTTCTGGTGGGCATGTTAGTCATTATGGGTGTTGGTGTTATCAAATTCGGTTTAATGCCACAAACTCCGGTATTAATCGTTATCGCATTAGTGATTCTATGGTCTCGGCTTCGTGGGTTCACTTGGAGTGACATGCACGCCGGTATCAGCGAAGGGGTGGGTAACGGAATTGTCCCAATCTTCATTTTCTTGTTAATCGGTGCCTTGATCAGTACTTGGATTGCTTCTGGTATTATTCCATCATTAATGGTTTTCGGTTTTGACATGATTAGTGTTCGTTGGTTCGTGCCATCCGTATTTTTAGTTTGTGCGATTGTCGGTACATCAATCGGTTCCGCCTTTACCATCATTTCTACAATTGGAATTGCCCTCTTCGGAATGGGAATGACGATGGGCATTAACCCAGCCTTGGTTGCAGGTGCAATCATCTCTGGTGCCATCTTTGGGGATAAAACGTCACCACTTTCAGATTCAACAAACTTAGCTTCAGCTATTGCGGGTTCAGAATTATTTGCTCATATTAAAAACCTCATGTGGTCAACGATTCCAGCGTTCATCGTATCGCTAATCCTCTACACCATTATTGGAACACCGGAAAACACTAACGCTAACTTGGATAAGATTCAGTCAACCGTTAACGTTTTGAACGCCAACTTCAACATTACTTGGTGGGCGGCACTACCAATCGCTTTGATGTTCATCTGCGCAATCTTCAAGATTCCAGCTATTGCCACTTTATTACTAAACATCACGGTTGCGGTCGGCATGCTCTTTATTGAAAACCCAAGCACCAAGATCAAGGATTTAGCTAACATCATCGAAAACGGTTTTGTTTCTAAAACTGGAACCGCATCAGTCGACGCACTACTAAGTCGTGGTGGAATTGCCGCCATGATGGGCACTGTTTCTCTGATTATTTTGACCTTGTCACTTGGTGGTCTTTTGATGAAATTCAACTTGATCCAAACAGCAATGGCACCAATCGTCAGCCGTTTGCACAGCCATGGTGCCTTGGTTACTGCCGGAATTCTCGGCGGAATCGGCGTGAACATCTTTGTTGGTGAACAATACCTCTCAGCAATCTTGCCAGGTAAAGCTTTCAAGCAAGCCTTTAATGATGGTGGCTTAGATAATTTGGCCTTGAGCCGAGTGCTTGAAGATGGTGGAACGGTTATCAACTACTTAATTCCATGGGGCGTTGCCGGCGCATTTGCCGCTAGCACGCTTGGTGTTCCCGTTCTTTCATTCTTACCATTCTGTTTCTTCAGTCTCCTATCACCAGTCTTCTCAATTATTAGTGGCTTCACTGGTATTGGATTAAAGACAATCCAAGGAAAGGTCGAAGATGACCGCCCTTTAGCAGAAGCTGAACTCGCAAATTAAAAATGAACTTTTGGTACCGTCAGCGTGAGCACTGGCGGTATTTTTTTTGAAAGGGCTACAACCAGAAAAATAATAGAGATAGCAAAACACCGCTCTCGGAAAGAGAGCGGTGTTATTTTGTGTATTGTGTTGGTTGGGGCTCATGGCACACCGTGACTTTAATCCACCATCATTGAATTCTTCAAGATGACGTAATCAACGGTCCGAATATCGGAAAGTTGATGACCACCAGCATACGAGATTGATGATTGTAAATCTTCTTGCATTTCACGGTAAGTATCAGCGATTTCACCCCGATAAGGAACGAGCATTTGCTTACCTTCAACGTTACGGTAGGCCCCTTTTTGGGTTTCTGAAGCAGAGCCCCAGTATTGCTTGTATTGCTTGCCGTCGATGTTGATTAATTGACCAGGGGATTCAAGATGACCAGCCAACATTGAGCCAATCATGACCATTGAAGCGCCAAAACGAATTGATTTGGCGATATCGCCGTTAAAACGAATGCCACCGTCAGCAATAATTGGTTTGGTTGCTGCTTTGGCACAGAGACGCACAGCAGCTAATTGCCAACCGCCCGTTCCAAATCCAGTCTTCAGCTTAGTGATGCAGGCTTTACCAGGGCCGATTCCAACTTTAGTGGCGTCCGCACCGGCTGTTTCCAATTCACGAACGGCTTCCGGCGTACCTACATTACCCGCAATCACGAAACTATCAGGCAATTCTTGCTTGATTAGTTGGATCATGGTGATAACACTGATGGAATGTCCATGCGCGATATCAATTGTGATGTATTCTGGAACGTCGCCAGCTTCGGCCAGTTCCTTGATGAAATCAATCTCGCCTTGCTTAACACCAACACTGATGGAAGCAAAGAGCCCTTGCCCGTGCATCTTGTTGATAAAATCATGACGAGTTTCAGGGTTGAAACGATGCATGACGTAGAAGTAGTCGTTTTGAGCCAGCCAAACGGCAAGGGGCTCGTCGATGACCGTTTCCATGTTGGCGGGGACAACCGGCACCTTGAATTTTTTAGGACCAAATTGGATGCTAGTATCAGCTTCACTACGACTTTTGAGTAAACACTTGTTTGGAATTAATTGGATATCATCATAATCAAATACGTTCATTGGATTCATAGTTGGTGGCCTCCGTTAGCTAGTTAGTTTGACTGTGCGTCCCAAATATCGGTTAGGATGTTTGTTTGATCACGATCGGGACCGACTGAGAATGTGGCAATCTTAGCGCCGACAAGCTCTTCCAAACGCAGAAGGTAATTGCGGGCGTTTTCTGGTAAATCTTCAAGCTTTGTGATGCCAGTAATATCTTCGTCCCAGCCAGGCATTGTCTCATAGACGGGCTTGGCGTTGTTTAAGTCCACCAAACTAGCTGGGTAATTTTCAATGGTTTTACCGTTTAGTTCATAACGAATGGCAATTTTAAGTTCTTTGATGCCAGTCAAGACGTCCAAACAGTTCAGGGATAGGTAAGTTAAACCTGAGGCGCGAACGGCATGGCGCATTACAACGCTATCGAACCAACCGATTCGACGAGGACGACCCGTAACGGTGCCGTATTCATGGCCGACTTCACGAATAAAGTCGCCAGTCTCGTCGAATAATTCAGTAGGGAATGGGCCATCACCAACTCGAGAAGTGTAGGCTTTGCAAACCCCTACGACGTCATCGATGAGGGTAGGACCAACACCAGTGCCGGTTGCCGCACCACCAGCAACGGGGTTGGAAGAGGTAACGAATGGATAGGTTCCGTGGTCTAAATCAAGCATGACCCCTTGGGCACCTTCAAATAGGACGTGCTTGTTAGCGGCGAGTGCATCATTAATGATGACGGAAGTATCCGTCACGTAACGCTTGAGTTCTTGACCAAACGCAAAGGTTTCTTCAAACACAGCATCAAAATCCATTGGTTCGTGGTCATATAATTTGGTAAAAATTCGGTTTTTTAGTTCTAAGTTTTGACGGAGTTTCGTTTCGAAAACGTCTTTATCTAATAAATCGGCCATTCGAATGCCGATTCGTTCAGCCTTGTCCATGTAGGCAGGACCGATACCATTCTTGGTTGTCCCAATCTTGTTGGTTTTAGCGGCTTCTTGAAGCTCGTCCATCCAAATGTGGTAAGGCAGGAGTACTTGAGCGCGGTCGGAAATCCGTAAATTATCCGTTGAAACGCCCTTATCGTTCAATCCTTTGATTTCTTGCACCAAAGCACCGGGATTGACGACAACGCCATTTCCAATCACACTAAGTTTTTCGGAGAAGAAAATTCCAGATGGAATTAACTGTAATTGGAACTTCTCGCCATTAAACACAATCGTGTGGCCAGCATTATTACCACCAGCGTAACGCGCAACGATATCAGCTTTTTGACTCAGGAAATCGGTAATTTTACCCTTTCCTTCATCACCCCATTGACTACCTACTACAACTATTGAAGACATAAACGACACCTCATTGGCTAAATTTGCTGAACATACGAACAATCAACACTAAATATAGTATCAAGTTCGGTAATTTAAGTCAACCCAATTCCCTGAATTCCGAATTATCGCTTTTAATATGTACATTATCCGAATGATTATGGTAAACTGGAACGGTTGAAATAATCATAAAACCCGAACGAAACGAGGATTATTATGTTAGAACGTTATACCCGTCCCGAGATGGGACACGTTTGGTCAAAAGAAAATCAATATCAATCCTGGCTGGCAGTGGAAATCGCCATCGATGAGGCCTGGGCCAAGTTGGGCGAAATTCCTGAAGCGGATGTGGAGAAGATTCGGAACAACGCCAAGGTCGATGCTGACCGGGTTGCTGAAATCGAAGCAATCACGCACCATGACGTGGTTGCATTTACGCGTGCCGTTTCAGAGTCACTAGGGGATGAACGCAAATGGGTTCACTACGGCGTGACGAGCACCGATGTGGTGGATACTGCGCAAGGCGTCCGATTGAAACAGGCAAATGAAATTTTGCGAACAGATTTGCAACACTTCATTGATGTGATTGCAAAACAGGCACTAACCTATAAAGAAACGGTCATGATTGGCCGGACTCACGGTGTACAAGCTGAACCAACGACATTTGGACTGAAACTTGCTCGTTGGTACTCAGAAATGAAACGGAACCTAGAGCGCTTCAATTTAGCAGCAGCCGAAGTTGAAGCCGGAAAAATCAGTGGGGCGGTTGGAACTTTCGCCAATGTGCCACCATTTGTCGAGGAATATACCTGCGAACGACTGGGCATTCGGGCCCAAGAAATTACAAGTCAGGTGTTGCCACGGGATTTGCATGCTAACTACATCGCAACCTTGGCGTTAATTGCGACGAGCATCGAATCGTTTGCAACGGAAATTCGGGGACTCCAACGTTCCGAAATTCATGAAGTTGAGGAGCACTTTAACAAGGGTCAAAAGGGTTCATCTGCGATGCCACATAAGCGTAACCCAATTGGCTCCGAAAACATGACCGGTTTAGCGCGAGTTATTCGTGGTCATGTTCAAACCGCTTATGAAGATGTCACACTGTGGCACGAACGGGATATTTCTCATTCGTCAGCGGAACGGGTAATTTTACCAGATACGACTATTTTGTTGGATTACATGCTGCACCGTTTCAGTAACATCGTCGAGAACTTAACGGTTTTCCCAAAGCGGATGCTCAAGAACATGGATTTGACGTATGGCTTGATCTACAGTCAACGGGTTTTGCTTAAGTTGATTGATGCTGGACTTTCACGGGAAGCAGCTTACGATCTAGTTCAGCCCTTGACCGCCAAATCGTGGGACGAAGAGATTCAGTTCAAGCCTTTAGTCGAACAAAACGAAACGATTCGGGAACACCTATCGCAAGCTGAGATCGATGATGCCTTTGACTATCATTACCACCTCAAGCGTGTGGATGAAGTGTTCAAGCGAATTGGTTTAGATTAAGCACACCAATAAAAAAGACCGATGAACGTTTAGTGGGGTAAACGTCATCGGTCTTTTTTCGAGGAGTAAATTATGTTTGGGGGAACATAATTATGAAAGTTTGCATTCGTTGGGGGGCGAATGCGTTTAAGGGGAGGGGTAAACATGATTGAAAGCAATCAGTTTACGGATCAATTTAGTAGGGGAGACTAAATTGAAGTGTATATAGGGAAGCAAAGGCATCTTGCTTTGCTATGATTTAAATATAACGGATAAATGTGGCGCAAATGTGAACGAAAATAGTTACTTTTGTGAAGTTGTTCTTAAGGAAAGGTAAAGAGGTGAAAGAACGGCATGATTAGTTGTTTTTCTTTTAAGTGTTAAAATACAGAAAAGGGGTGACTTATTTGAAAAGACTAAAATATGTTGTTTTAGGGGCGATGTCGCTTTCCGGCTTGTTATTCTTCTCGAATAATACGCAGGTAGAAGCCCGCCAAGTGAATTCAAAGAATGTCATGACAACAAAGTCAATTCGAAGTGGTAAAGTTGTGATTCCTGCTAAGACAAGATTCCAGGTACAGACTTATGGAACGGAAAATGGTAAGCGGACGATGACGGTTAGCATGGATCAGTTTAACTATCAAATCCGTCGGCAGACGACTAAATCAAGTGTTAAGTTTGCGGTTAATAACACCATCAAGAAAGCTAATGCTACATACCAATACCTATACTTGGTAAAGGGGAAGACGACACTTTCTGATGCGGCTTACAAAACTGCGCCAAGGTTGATCATTACGACAAATGGATATGCTGAATACTATAAATCCAGTAATTTAAAGCAGAAACCAGTTTCCGCTACTAAATTAAATGCAATCCGTAAAAATGGTAATATCACTTATTACTACGCCAAAACTAATATGTTGAAGTTACCAGATAAGCATATTCAAAGTAAGACTAAGAAATATAATTGTCGACTCGCTATTCGCTCGAACAAGAACTATGGCAGCTATTCAGTTGGAACGGTAAAAAATTATTTTTATGTGCCAACGGGTAATGCTTAAACTATGAAATATAAAAAAGCCTATCATAGCCGTTACGGATTATGGTAGGCTTTTTGGCTGTCGTTATTTAAAATACGTGTCCAAAAACATTGAGACTCGGTGTTGATACTTTGCCGGATTCTTCCAAAAGCTTTCGGCGTGTGAGGCACCTTTAACAATCCAAAGCTGTTTAGGTGCCTTAGTGGCTTGATAGTTTTCGTAAGCCATTTCCGCTGGTACATACGTATCATTTGCACCGTGGATAAATAGAATCGGTTTGCGGTTCTTAGCCAATTGTTCCTTTGAGGAAACGTCACCTAAGTAGTAGCCCAAACGGCGACGGTTAATCGTGCTAACCAGTGGTTCGAATGGATACTTTGGCAAGTGGAACTGTTCCTTTAACAGATAAACGAGTTCCTCTTCGATGCTGGAGTAGCCACAATCAGCCACAATGGCTTTAACTTGGTTAGGTAGGTTTTCACCGGAGAGCATTTCCATCGTGGCGCCACCCATGCTGACGCCGAACAATAGGATTTTCGATTGCTCACCATCTCGTTGGATAACAGAGTTAATCCAGTTAATGTAGTCTAAGCGGTCCAACCACCCAAAGCTGATGTACTGACCGGCACTATCGCCGTGAGCCCGATCGTCTGGCAGCAACACGTTGAAGCCCATATCGTAATACATCTTGGCAAAGTTGGCCATAGTTTCGCGATTACCCTTATAGCCGTGAGAAATAATCACCGTTTTGAGCGACTGTTCCTTAGCCGGAATATAAGTGGCAACCATCCGATTGCTGGCGTCCATCTCGTGGAGATACCAGGTTTCAGATGGGATTTGCTGATACCATTTGACGTAATCATAGTAGAGGTCAGCGTATTTTTGCTTATCTGCCGAGGTTTCAGGAACGTAATCTACCCGCTTAAAGGCAAAATTGAATAGTTTGTAGCTAAAGGCAAGCGCCCCTGCGGAAGCTAGTCCTAGTGGTGCTGCGAGTTTGAAAAATCGATGTGTCATAAAATCATCCCAATTCTAATCTAAATAAAGGCGTTTCAAATCGCGGATTTCATTGTCCTGCAGTTTGAGGACACTGTGTAAGTAATTTTGCATGCCACCGAAGTCACGGTCAATCGTGTTGACTGCTTCGCCATAGTAGTCGGTCGAAACGGAGAATAGTGATTGAACCGAGGACATGAAGTTTTGATTCATGCCTTTCTTCTTGGCATCGTTGAGGATACCTTGAAGATAGTCAGCGGTGACTTCGTTGGTATAGAGGTAATCTTGTTTGATTTGCTGCTCGTCCACGCCAAGTGCGTTGAGCAAGAAGACGGCACCCATACCAGTCCGGTCCTTACCAGCAGTGCAGTGGAAGAGAATGGCATTTTGCTCGTCATTGTTGGAGAGCAGTAAGTCAAAAAATGTTCGGTATGACTCTTGCGCTTCGGTCGTCGTCACCATGGCTTTATATGCTTCCATCATTTGGTCGCGCCCAAAGTTGGCGTTGCTAGACAGCAGGGCCTCCTGTTCGGAAAGTGGTGTGGTGCTATCCGTCATATCCTCTCGGAAAACGGGTAAGCTGGTGTAATCGGCGCCGGTTGGTAGGCGGTCGGGCTCTAGTTTGACTTCCGCTTTTGAACGAAAATCAACGTCATGACGTACGTGGTATTGATCCAACAGCGATAAATCACTAGGCTTTAAATTGGCTAGTTTTCCCGTACGTAAGATTCGGTGCCACTTGACGGTCTTGCCATCAGTGGTCTTGTAGCCGCCGAGATCGCGGAAGTTGTGGCCACCATTTACCTGGAGTAATCGTTGTTTAATCATGAAGTTACCTCTCTTCGTCAAAATATTATGGTCTAGTGTAACATATTTTTCAAACGTGGGTTCGGTCGTCTTTCGGTTATAATAGAAGTAGTACGAAGTAGAATGAATCTTGGTGGACTATCGGAGGGAAAATGCATGAGTATACGAGGCAATTGGTTATTACATAAAATGAAACGTGAAAATTTGAAACGCGGTGTCGAAAAAAGCTTTCGAAATCCTAACCGGCGTGAGGATGAATTAGCGCCCGCAAAGTTTGCCGATGATTTTGTGGTGACCGAAGAACATTTGGAAACGGGGCGGTTAGTTCACGTCACAACGAAGACACCGAGTCGCTACCATCTTATTTTTCTGCACGGTGGTGCGTTTACGGTGCGGGGAACGGAGAGTCACCGGCAACTTATTGAGTTAATTGCCAGAGCCTCCAACGCTCAGGTGACTTACTTCGATTTTCCATTAACGCCAGAACATACCGCGACAGAAACTGTGACGTTTACCGTTGCCGCTTATTTAGATTTGGTGGAACAATATCCAAATGACCACTTCGTTCTCTTCGGCGATTCAGCAGGAGCAGGCTTGGCGCTCGTTTTACTAACACAACTGCGTGACCAGTCAGCTCGATTGCCGGAGAATACCTTGTTAGTTTCACCATGGGTCGACTTACAGATGGCCGATTCTAAGCTGGACGATGCTGAAGCCGAAGATCCAGAATTACCACTCGACGCCTTACGAGACACAGCAGAAATTTATGCGGGAGCGGGTTCCTTGAAGGATCCCACTATCAGTCCAATTTATGCGGACTTAAGCCATTTAGGTGCAATCGACGTATTTTACGGGACGACCGAATTATTGGTTTCGGATACAAAAAAACTGATTGCTAAATTACAGCAATCAGCTGGGACCACGGTGCAAAGCTATGCGCTTCACAACATGATGCACGATTATATTTTATGGACCAAATTACCAGAAACCAAGCGAACGTTAGCTAGACTAACTGATTTACTGACCGACTAACCAAAATTGACGTGATGCTTCAAACGTTTGAAAACGTGGGCATCCGACCACTGCATAAAACCACCTTGTGTGGCGAGGGCCCAGAAAGTTCCGAAGCCGACCGCACTTAAATGGCCGGTTGCGAGGTACGAAATCACCATGATGATAACTGGCGGCGAGTAGCTTAGCCATTGACCCCAGATGGCGGAGCCCTTCAAATACTTAAATCGTAAAATATAAGATAGGTCATCGTTGGGATGCATTAAAATATTAGCCCGTTGGTAAATGGAAACGGCAGCCGCAACGGTGGCCAGCCCAATTAAATCTAAAATGATTCGGATTGGCAAACTGGCGTCCGGTACGCCGACCCAATCCCAAAGATAAGTGAACCATTCGACGAAGTAACTGAATGGCAACACGAAGAGGAGATTGGAGAAAAAACGCCAGCGGGAAAAGTGCCCGATGAGGATTTGATTCATGATAGTGATGACAATGCCGTATATCAGAAGTGTGGTTCCCAGTGGAATATGAACCCACTGGGACAAGTTCACACCAGAGGCCATCCATACGGCACTACCAAGATTCGATGAAATGGCTAGGGCGTTCCCAGCGGAATTGATAAAAATCGAAAAAATTAGAAAGTTCCGTCGCTGTTTGAAATTTTTGAATTTTGACATGTCGTTTAGAACCCTCTCAAGAAAAAATATGCTATTATCTATCTTACGATACTTATGGAATGGAAACCAGTAAAGGAGGCGTCACCTTGCAAGTTTATTTTCTTTGTACCGGCAACTCATGTCGCAGTCAAATGGCGGAGGGATTTGCTGAAACGCTTTTTCCTGCTGATTGGCGAGTAGCGAGTGCGGGTGTGGAAACGCACGGCCTGAATCCACGTGCCGTTGCCGTCATGGCAGAGGACGATATCGATATTTCGCAACATGAATCGAAGCTCATCGATCACGATTACCTGATGAGTAGCGATTATGTCATCACGCTTTGTGGTGATGCGCGCGACAAGTGTCCAGTGACACCACCTAGTGTGAATCGCCTCCATTGGCCATTAGAAGATCCAGCGCAAGCGACCGGGACGGAAGCCGAAATCATGGCGAAGTTCCGCGCAGTTCGCGATGAGATTGAGCAACGAGTGAAAAAGTTACAGGTAGAAATTGAAGGTTAACTCATAAAAAGCCAACTCCGCGTTACTAAGGAGTTGGCTTTTGTGCGTCAGGCAAGCATTCTGTCGGATCGTAACGACTAAATTTCCTTAACCAAATTAAACCAAGTTTCACCCGCATGCGTTGATGCTGATTCGCCCTCATTGACGTAGCCGTTGCGCTCGTAAAAGGGAATGAGTTTTTCTAAGCAGGTTAGTGAAATCGCCTTGCGTCCCTGTGCCTTGGCGACCGTTTCAATTTCCGTCAGCAGTTGGCTGGCAATCCCTTGACCTTGAAATTCGGGAATGACCACTAAACTGAGAATTGCGATATAGGGATCGTTAGGCTTGTTGGGTTGACTCGTTTCAAACAAGTCGTCCGTTAAGTGGCGTTCGGAAGTGGCGGGGCCAACGACATAGCCGAGAATTTGGTCTTTGCGATCTTGGGCGAGGATGAATGTATCATTAATTGCCGTGATGCGTTCCGCCAAGCTAGTTGGGGTAGCCGCTTCTTCAGGTGTGAAACCGGAGTTTTCGACGTTGACCAGTTCGGGTAAGTCCGCCGGTGTGGGATGAGTAAAGTTGATTTTCATGAGTTGCCTCCAATGGTGTTTTGTCTAGTATACCAAATCCGCCAAGGCTCAGTATCTACTAGTGACGTTGCCACCACTCGCGGGTTTCTTTGATGCGTTCGATTCGTAGATTTGGCAATCCTAATCGTGACATGGCGTGCCAAGACTGGGGATGACGAGAAAGGACGGTTTCGGTACCGTTTTCCGCCAAAGCTGTGAAGAATTCCTCAGCTTGGCCGACGGGTGTTCTGGCATCCCACTCACCTTGAATGATGAGGGTCGGGGTTTTGACATTCTTAGCGTAGGCAACCGGAGAAATCCGCCAGAGAGTTTCAGCATCAAAACGGGAGCATTGTAGTTCTTGGGGAATGAAGTAGTAACCGATGTCACTCGTGCCGGCTAAACTAATCCAGTCAGTTACTGGTTTTTGGGCCACCGCACCAGCAAAGCGGTCGGTATGACCGACTGCCCAAGTCGTCATCAGGCCACCATAAGAAGCGCCAATGCAATATTGCCGGTTGGCATCATACTCGGGATGAGTGGTTAACACGTGGTCGAGCCCCTCAATTAAATCAGTGTAATCTTGCTCACAATAGTGGCCGACGACTGCTTGGCAAAAGGATTGGCCGTAAGTCTTGCTGCCACGAGGGTTCAGCAACAGCATGCCGAACCCATTGTTGGCGTACAGTTGGATGTCAAAGAAGAAGTTTTCCGTCCAGGCTTGATGGGGGCCACCATGAATGTCGATCACGATGGGATTCTTTTCGGTTGGGGCCAATGGTGGATATAACCAGCCCTCAATTTCAGTCCCATCACTGGCGTTGTACCAAAATGTTTCTGGTTCGACGTATTCGTGACTAGCATCAAAAGTGGCATTAGGATTGTACAAATCGGTCAGTGTGCTATCAAATGCCAAAGTGGCCAGCTTAACGGGAACGGTTGGAGTGGAGTAGGTCACGATTAACTGCTGATTATTGGCCACAGCCCAATTCGTAATGCGTGCGTGCTCATCAAAGAATCGCTGATTTTGACCATTTTGATTCAGGTAAAAACGGGAATGGCCTTGCCAACTGGTCCGAAATACGAATTGCTCATTGGTCACCCAAAAAGCGTCCTCTGCATCCAAGTTTTGTGGGAAGTCAGAAAAGAGGGCTTCATGAGCCTCTTCATCTAGCTCACTGGTGTAATCGGTGAATTCACCGGTCGCTAGAGTGATGCCGTAAACATAGTTATGAGTGTTGACATCAAATTCATCGGTGTGACCAATCAGCAATAGTTTGTCTGAGTTCGGGGAAAATTTGGCGTTGATAAAGGTCCAAGTTGGTCGCGCATCCGTCAAATTGGTTAAGGTATCAGTTTGCGTATCTGATAGGTAGACACCCTCGCCAAAGTCTAAATCATTGTCTGGATTATTCGCCATGGTAAAGACAACGTGATGCCCATCAGCTGCAATATCACGTAAGGCAAATGGATCATGGCTTTCAAAAACTGAGGTTGGCGTCTTATCGTTGGCGGTGTATGAGTAGAGTCGATAGGTGCCGTCTGTTGGTAGAAAGCCGAAGTTATCTTTTTTATAGTAGAGTCGTTGCACGCGGCGAACTTTTGGCACCTTTTCATAAGGGGCGACCGGTTTTTCATCGGTTTGGCGAGATGAAAAAAAGACGGTGTCGGTTCCGGGAACGACACGTAACGTGTCAACGGATTGGGCTAACTTAGAAATTTGGATAGCGGTCCCGCCGTCATAAGGGACTTGATAGACTTGGTACGTATCTTCAGCACTTTTTTTGGATAGGAAGAATAAGTAAGTTGCACCAGCAACGGCGCTCTTGGCTGAATAGTTGTCATTATCAAAATGGCCGATCAGTTCACCGGTGTTTGTAAAACCTAGAAGGCTGCCCCGGTAATCGTTGCTGGCTTCATCGACGGTGGTTTGCGTAGCGAAGTATTGATTGTCATGGGCAATCGGTTGTGTGAGTGATTTCATTCGATAGAGGTCGGTTTCGGTTAGACGGTTTGGCATTCAAAAAGCCCCCTTTAGGTTTTTAATTCGATTTTAATCTTATTCTTAGAAAGGATGAAAAGCAACTACTTCCTGTACCAATTTAGAAATGGTAAGATGAAGTTAAAATTAAACGGAGGTCCGCCATGACAGCTCAATATTCTGCAACCGTCGCAGTCCAAAATATGCTTCAAAATCGTGAATGGTTCGGAAAATATGAACTCAGCGACCGATACGATCGATTAACTGAAGAAGAGCAGGAATACGCCTACGTGATTAGCGTTTCAGTGGTCCAGCTCGTTTACTTCATTCAAGTGAAACGATTAGGTGAGTGGGAGGCCGATGATCTAGAAGAGATCATGACCTACAATCTTCCCGTTCAAATTGCAGCACAGCCTGACTTCTTCGAAGCAGTTGAGCCGGTCTTAAAGGGCTACCTTTCATTTTTAGGAAGTGAAAAACTGATTCGTAACACCGACGGCCTGATTGCTCGAGTGCACGAGGTAGCGCCGACAATGGTGTCGTACGCGGCAAATGACAATATGTGGAGTGCTAACAAGATTTTGGGGATGCAAATGATCTACGGAGATGTGTCTTTGAAGGAAGCTTCGGATTTGGCTGAATACGAGCAGACCACCAATTTTGGTGTACCCATCATTAAAGCGACCCGACCGCGACCGAAGCATCATTTCACGGGGAACGTGGTGGAGCTGAATGATGCGCTGAGGGAAAAATATCGGAAATCTAATTCGGACAAATAAAAGAGTCGAGCAATTTTGCTCGACTCTTTTATTGTAGTTATACACTTTTACTTCTATTAACGAGGTCCTCAAATATCGCAAATGACGCCTCATCCGTTTCAAACATATTTTCTGGATGCCATTGAACCGCTAAAATTTGGTCGTCGCCACGTGACTCTAGGCCTTCTACAACACCATCTGGAGCTGTAGCCGTGACCTTCAAACTAGGGGCCACCGTTTGAATCAATTGGTGGTGTCGTGAGTTGACGAAGCCGGTTGAGCCCATGATATCAGCAAGCACGCTATCAGGTTCGATTTCGACGTGGTGGGTTGGTAGATCTCCGGGTGCAAGTTGGGCGTGTTGGAGGGTTTCGCCTTCCCGTTCCGATAAATCTTGGTAAAGCGTCCCGCCTAACGCAGCGTTAATGACGTGGAAGCCACGACAAATGCCTAACATTGGTACATCAGCGGCCTCTGCTTGTCGGAATAATTCGAATTCAAATTCATCCCGTTTACTGTAGGTCAGGCCCAGGTTTTGGTGCGGTTCGGCTCCGTAAAAAGTGGGGTCAACGTCCGGGCCACCCAGAAAGGCGATGCCATCAAAGGTACCAAGATAATCAGCAACTAATTCAGGCGCAACACTTGGGAGAATCACCGGAATCCCGCCAGCTTGAACAACAGCTTCCACGGCTGGTAAGGGCGCGAAGGGTGCCATTTTCATATTAATCACCGATGTGGCGTCGTGATAAGTGTCTGCAGGTAGTGCAATTCTGGGTTTCATGTTGAGGTCCTCCTAATCATTCTTTAATCTGTAGTATACTGCTTTTTTGAATTGCGTCCAGCCATTCACAATTTAGTCGAAGAGGACTAAAGTAGAGGTGTAACTTCAAAATATCGAGGTAATCATAATGACGGAAAAACAATTGATTCAAGAAATTTTGAACACCGAAGCAGTGCTCTACGAATTTGAAAAAAGTGATGAGTCCAGTAGTAGTTACACGCTGTTGATTAAACGTCAGAACAATGATAAGCGACCACTTGAAGTCGTTAACGACGAAATCAAACACTACTTTGATGATGCAAGTTTTGGTTATCAAGAAGAGCTGAATCCAACTGGTACACCAAAGCCAGAGGACATTCGCGTGACCATTAAAAAGAACTAGAAAACCTTTTAAAAATGCGTTGCACTATGCCGGGCTTCTCGGTACACTTAAATTAGTTCCAAAACAATAGGAGGTCCTGATAGTGGTTCAAAACGTATACTTTAGTCATGATGGTGCCGTTGACGATTTGGTGTCACTCTTTCTCTTGCTTCAAATGGATAACGTTAAGTTGATTGGTGTGGGTGCGATTGGCGCCGATTCATACACCGAACCAGCTGTTTCAGCGAGTCAAAAGATTATTGATCGTTTCGGTCATGGTGCCAAGCTCGAAGTGGCACAATCTGACGCACGAGGGGTGCACACATTCCCAACTGAGTGGCGGATGGATTCTTTCCGGGTGGATGCCTTCCCAGTTTTAAACGAATTTGGCGCACCTAAGACGCCAGTTGCCAAGGAACCAGCTTGGAAAGATATGCTGGATAAGGTCATGGCAAGTGACGAAAAGGTCACGATTTTGATGACGGGACCACTAACTGATTTGGCAACTGCGCTTAAGGCTGAACCAAAGATTGCTGATAAGATTGAAAAACTGGTTTGGATGGGTGGCACGTTCGATAACCGTGGTAACGTTGCCGAACCAGAGCAAGACGGAACCATGGAATGGAACGCTTTCTGGGATCCTGCTGCTGTGAAGACAGTTTGGGATAGCCCAATTGCCATCAACATGGTTGGCCTTGAAAGTACCCGTCAAGTACCATTGACGGTTGATGTTCGAAACCGTTGGGCTAAGCAACGTAAGTACGCCGGCCTCGATTTAATCGGAAACGGCTACGCACTTGTGCCACCTTTGGCTCATTTTGAAACTAACTCAACCTACTATCTTTGGGATGTTTTGACGACCGTTCAAAGCCAATACCCAGAAATCGTGAAGACGAAGACTGTTAACAGTGACGTCATCGCTGATGGTCCTGCTCAAGGCCGGACCTATGAAAAAGCCGATGGTCGCCCAGTTGAAATGGTTTACGAAGTTGATCACGACGCCTTCTTCGATAAGATTGATGAATTAGCACGAAAGGCTGACTAATTTGAACCTGAACCAACTATATGAAATGATGGAAGCCAATATGGGGGAACAGCCCTGGTTACGACCAGGCACCCCATGGGCTGAAAATGCGTGGGAGATTATTTGGGGTGCGATTCTTGTCCAGAACACTAACTGGCGCAATGTTGAACCAGCCCTTACGAATCTCAAAACCGCGACAAACGGCACGTTTGCGCCCGCTCAACTACGCGAAATTGAACCCACTGGGCCTGATGTCTCTCATCAGGCCCAGTGGGTTCTTTAAGCGAAAATCACAAACTTTGTTAGGGGTTTCAAACTGGCTCAAAACTCGCAATGACGACCTAGACCAATTCAAACGGTTGCGCAAAGCTGACCTACGCAAAGAACTTCTTACCATCAAAGGAATTGGCAATGAAACGGCGGATTACATTTTAATGTATGTACTCGATAAACCAACGTTCATGGTGGATACTTACGCCCGGCGCCTGTTCAGCATGCTAGGGACTGAGATACCCGCTAAGTATGATGAGTTTCAACGCTTAGTAGAAACCAATGTGACGTTGGACCTAGACGGATTTCGAGAATTCCATGCGCTGATTGTTGAGTTTGGTAAGCTAGTCAAGCGTCCAGTAGACTTTGAACAGAGTTTTCTAGCCGGACAAAAATTAAATTTATAACTATACCAATTTTCAAAAAAGAGAACTTTTTTCATCAAAAAGCTCTCTTTTTTTGTGAAAACATGCTATTATTAGGCTAATTACTTTGTGAAACCGTTTCCCGGTAGGATTCGGTAGTGGAGGATACCAATATGGCACTGAAGGAACCAGAGACTTACATCTTATCAATTGACCAAGGCACGACGACAACGCGGGCGATGATTTTTGACCACAATGGTCGAAAGGTAATCGAGGCCAGCAAGCCTTTACCGCAGTATTATCCGCAGCCCGGTTGGGTTGAACAAGACGCCAATGAAATCTGGAATTCAGTTCTATCCGTGATTGCGAGTGCGATGATCGACGGGAGCGTTCATCCAGAATACATCAAGGGCATTGGTATTTCTAACCAGCGTGAAACGACTGTGGTTTGGGATCGAGAAACTGGCAATCCCATTTATCATGCCATCGGTTGGCAATCGAAGCAAACGGCACCTATTGCTAAAAAGTTAATTGAGGATGGGCACAAGGACTTGATTCACAGTCATACCGGTCTTGTGATTGATTCCTACTTTTCAGCAACGAAGATTCGTTGGATCTTGGACCATGTTGAAGGGGCACAAGAACGCGCAGAAAAGGGTGAACTGGCCTTTGGAACAATCGATAGCTGGCTCATTTGGCGTCTGTCTGGCGGTAAATTACACGTCACTGACTACACTAATGCGAGTCGGACGATGCTGTTTAACATCACGGACTTGCAGTGGGATGCTGAAATTCTCAAGTTACTGAACATTCCGGAATCGATGCTACCCGAAGTGCATTCAAGTTCGGAAGTTTATGGGACAACCGAAAACTACGAATTTTACGGTGAGCAGGTGCCGATTGCTGGCGCTGCGGGTGACCAACAGGCAGCGCTAATCGGCCAGATGGCGTTTAAACCCGGGATGATTAAGAATACGTATGGAGATGGCGCCTTCATCGTGATGAACACCGGTGAGGAGCCTCAATTCTCTAAGAATAATTTGCTGACGACAATTGCCTACGATATTAATGGCAAACTAAAATACGCGCTGGAAGGCTCCATTTTCGTGGCTGGTTCAGCAATTTCTTGGTTAGCGGACGAGTTACGAATCATCGACAACGTCCCTCAATCACGGCAAGCTGCAATGAAATCTGAAAATGACGATGAAGTGTATGTTGTTCCCGCCTTTAACGGACTGGGCGCGCCATACTGGGACCAAGATGCACAAGGTGCAGTCTTTGGATTAACGCGTGGTTCCAATCGTGAGGACTTCGTGAAAGCTACCTTACAGTCCGTGGCCTACCAAACGCGTGACATCATTGAAACGATGGAAAAAGATACTGGAATGAAGATTCCGGAAATTTTGGCCGATGGTGGGGCTTCTCGGAATCGTTATTTGATGCAGTTCCAGGCAGATATTTTGAACATTAATATCAAACGGGCCGCTGATGAAGACACTTCTGCATTGGGCGCCGCCTTTCTAGCTGGTTTGGCCATTGGCTTCTGGGATAGCCTCGACGAAATTGTGGAAATTTACGAAGAAGGCCGTTTGTTTGAGCCCCAAATGGAAGCACCCCGCAGAAAGCGACTTTACCGCGGTTGGCAAAATGCCGTGGCGGCAACACGGATGTTTAAGGTGGGACCGGAATAGAGAAGAGAAAGCTGTTCCAATGAACTCATTTAGGTTAACTGAGTAAGCAACGATATTTAAAAGTATCGTTGCTTTTTCTTATGAACAGTTTCGGTTACACTAAGGGTAATTTATGGGGGAGGTTAGATTATGACACTTTTGGAACTGAGTGGTGTTGGCTTCGCGGCCAATGATCACGCTATTTTGCAGGATGTTAATCTAACGGTTGAGGCGGACGATTATTTGACCATTACTGGGCCTTCTGGTGGTGGTAAAAGTACGCTACTGAAGCTGATTGCGACAATGATTTCACCAACTGCAGGGACGATTCGATACGAAGGAAAGGACCTTGAAACCTACGATCCGATAATGTATCGACGCGAGGTTTCCTACTGTTTTCAGCAACCAACCTTGTTTGGGACGGACGTGCTGGAGAATCTGAGTTTCCCAGCGTTAATCCGAGGTAAAGAATTCGACCGCAATCGGGCAATGGAACTAATGGACTACGTGAAACTACAACCAGATATGCTGAATCATCCGGTGAATGAGCTATCTGGTGGGGAACGACAACGAGTTGCGTTGATTCGGAACCTGATGTATTTACCTAAATTATTATTGCTAGATGAAATTTCAACCGGCTTAGATTCAGAAAATAAGGCTATTGTTTGGTCACTGATTGACCGCTTGAAGGCTGATAGTGGGGTGACCTTGATTTCGGTCACGCACGATGAACGCGAAATTGCTGATGCAAAGAATCTGGCTCGGGTCGAAAATGGTCATTTGGAGGTGGTACGATGAACTTAGCAGTCACGAATCTATCATTGACGCTGGTTATGGGCCTAGTATTGATTGCCCTTTGGATTGGCTGGCACGAACAATTGGGGGTCGACAAAGACATTATTATCGGCGTGATTCGCGCGGTCATCCAATTAACCGTCGTCGGCTACGTGTTGAAGTATGTGTTCCGTATCGACAATTTGCTTTTAACGCTAGTTTTGATGCTCATTATTGTGTTCAACGCAGCGGACAATGCTCGTAAACGAAGCAAGGGCTTCGAAGGCGCATTCTGGATTTCGTTTATCGCAATTCTGACGAGTACTTTTGTGGTCTTGAGCGTTCTAGTATTGAGTGGTTCGATTAAAATGACGCCATCACAGATTGTACCAATTTCCGGGATGGTCGCTAGTAATTCGATGGTGGCTATTGGGCTTTGTTATCGCAATATGTACGCCATGTTCCGTGATCAACGCCAACAAGTGTTAGAGCGTTTAGCGTTGGGTGCCGACATTAAGAACGCCTCGCGTGGTATTTTGCGGGAAACGATTCGAACGGGGATGTCGCCAACGATTGATTCATCTAAGACGGTGGGATTGGTCAGCTTGCCGGGGATGATGAGTGGACTGATTATCGCCGGGGTTGACCCGGTGAAGGCCATCAAGTACCAGATTATGGTCACGTTCATGTTGCTGGCAACCACTTCACTGGCTTCATTTATTGCCTGCTACCTGGCTTATAAGAAGTATTACAATAGTCGGATGCAACTAATTGATTTAAATGGAAAGTAAAAAAAAGTTGTGACAGAAGTCGGGTAGTTGCTGAGTACTAACCTAGATTGACGAATAATTCGGTTCTGGAATTGTTCGTTGATCGTAGTTAGACGGAGGCACCTGCGACTGGGACTCGCGAACTGCGCGGTAGTCCCATCGACAACGACGTGAAACTAGTGACTTCTGGAGCACGATTAAAATAAATAGTTTGGTTAAATAGCAAAGAGGCTGTACCAAAATTTACTTTTGGCACAGCCTCTTATTTTTATTAACTGGTGCGCTTACCATACCAGTTCCGGCAGTTCGTTCTCGCGCCATAATCGCGACGAAGTACCCAACCCCAGCAAAATTGGATCAATCCAATAACGCCGAAGATTTGAACGGATGGTACAAAGTCGGCAACAACCCAACTTTTGAAAAGGGTAGCAATAAGTAATAGTAATCCCAGGAGAAGACTCATAGATGGCGTGTAGACGTGGTTACGATGTCCAGCCCACCATCCTAAAAAGTTCCCTAGGCCTAAAATAACGATTAATAGGAGCCCTGGCACCAAAAAACTGGTGAAGGGACCGTTGACGAGATCAGTCGTCGATGGTCCTACAATACTACCGCTTGAATCGATCATTAGGCTGATGCCACTCACCGTTGCACAAATTCCGATTAGGAAGTGCAAAATGGTAGAGAGTTTATGCATCCCATCAACCTCTTTCTGATGATGTGTTAGCGAGACACTCATCATTTTTTAATATTAAACAAAACTTTGTTCAAAAATTTCAATAGCCATTATTATAGGACATTCGGTGGGAAAAAGCTAGCTTATTGCCTAGTGATATACAAATAGTGTATGCCGGTTGGTGAGAAGTCTCTCATTAATCGGAAGGGGATAGCCAGATTTATCGGCAGAAAAAAAGCACTACGACACATTGTGTCATAGCACTTTGATATTATTTCAGATAACGACTTCGACTCAAGATATCCTTTGAATGAGCGTCCGCCGGCTTGAAACCGCGGTTAGCCAAATGGCGGAAGTACATCAAGTTGTAAAGGAAGCCCCACACAACGCACATAATCGTATTGGTAAATTCAAACGTTTGAGCAATGTCGATGTGGTAGAACGAGGCGATTCCCATCGAGATACCGACGCTTAAGCCCAGCATACACAATAAGTTATACCAGTCGGACCGGAACACCGGCACCCACCAGCCAAAAATCAACGCGGTGTACGAAAAGCCAACCTTGGCGATTCGCATGTCACCTGATTCGGGATGAACCATGGTCGCGTAGTTTGGCGGAATCGGGAGGCCACCGGGGCCCATGCCGTTGTTATCGTCATCATTGTTGTCGTTATTATTTCGAAATGGATTTTGCAATTGTTAGCCAGCTTTCTAGAAATAAGGTTAAGGTTTAGCGGCGATGCAAACGAACAACTGCTTCACATCTTGCCGTTTGAGGCATCATGTCGACAGATTGAATATAGTCGACTGCGTAAGCCTCGGTTAACTTCACTAGGTCTTGCGCCATAGTGGACGGGTTACATGAAATGTAAACGAACTTTTCGGGTTTCGTTTGTAAAATGGTTTCGATTAACTCGTCATCCAGTCCGGTACGTGGTGGATCGACAATCAAAGCATCGGGATGCCAGCCGGAAGTAATCCATTGTGGAATCACTTCTTCGGCCTTACCAGCGACGTAATGAGCGTTTTGAACGCCGTTTTGCTTGGCATTTTCGTTTGCATCATCAACGGCTTCGGCAATGGTATCCATACCGCGGACTTCTTTAGCAGAACGCGCAATCGACAAACCAATCGTTCCGACACCTGAATAGGCATCAATGACATTGTCATCAGTCGTCAAATTGAGTCCCTTCAAGGCTTCATCGTACAACGTTTCCGTTTGGAACGGATTCAATTGTAGAAAGGCCCGGGCGGACAAGTTGAACTTCAGCTTGTTGAGATATTCCTCAATGTAAGGGGAACCTGCTAACAGTTTGGTGTCATCACCCCAAATAAGTGAGGTCTTGCCAGGGTTCACGTTTTGCATAATGGAAACGACATCTGGCAATTCGGCTTGAATGCGTTCGATGAGTTCCCGTTTCTTAGGTAATTTTTGTGAGTTAGTAACGAAAGTGATTTGTGCTTGTTGGGTGGCGATAGCCGCACGAACGACCACTGTCTTGATGATGCCGGAACCAGCTTCCTCATCGTAAATCGGAATATCCAGGTCCTGAAGCATTTTTACGACTGCCCGCATAACGGTCATCGTCATTGGATACTGAACGGAACAAGTTTCTAAATCAACGACGTCATGAGTGCCTTCTTTATAGAGGCCAGCTCTAACGATGCCGTCGACCTTACGAATCTGGAAGGCCGCCTTGTTACGATAAGCGTATGGATCCTCCATGCCAATCGTTGGGCGAAGTTCGTAGTCCAGATAGCCACGTGGTTGGTATTTTTCGAGTGATTGCACGACCACGTCGCGTTTGAATTGCAATTGGGAAGGATAGTCGAGGTGCTCTAATTCGAAGCCCCCCACATTGCCGGCGTAAGAATCACGGGGTTCAACGCGGTGAGGGCTCTTAGTTCTGATCTTATGAACTTGGGCTTCTAGGTAGCGGGGATGAATCTTGGTAACTTCAGCCACGACCACTTCATCAGGAAGGGCACCAGGGACGAAAACCGTCTTGTGCTTGTAGTAGCCAATTCCCTCGCCATTGATTCCCAACCGTTTGATGGTCAGTGGGAATCGTTGGCCCTCTTCAACCTCTACTTCGACGTGTGGACGCCGATCACGAGAAGGGCGCCGTTTGTTGTTTGTATTTGTATAAGCCATTGGATCTCCTTAATGTGTATTCGTTCTACAATCTGCGTTTGTTACTTGATAGATTATAACAGAGAACGCAAAAGTTTGAAGGAAATGTGTCATTACCGTTTCTTTACTAGGGTTATTGTTTTCTTAATCGTTTCGTCAAAAAATGACCAAACTTCTTCGCTATCATAAAGATATTCAAATGAAGGAGTGATTGCATATGTTAATCGAAGGCGCATTTAATCAGAATTCAACCATCATTCCGGTCCAACTAATTATGGTAACCCCACAGCGCTTGATGGCTGTGACTGAAACGAACCAAATGATTGAAGTCAATGTTGCAAACAAAGCGTGTGATAAAACGTTCTGGGAGTCATTGCAGGACATTGCACGAAATAAAATCTGGATCCCAATTACTAAAGCGGGTCACTATTTAATCGATACAGACTGGATTGCCGATGATGAAGGACAGCCGACCGATATCGAAGCCATTGATGACCGTCAAACAGGATGGACACTAGCATAACGAAATTAAATAAAAAAATATTCCAAAATTGCGAGTCATAATAGTTTCATAAGGAAAGGAAGGCTAGTAGAATGCATCATGAGGAGAAATTTAGTTTTAAGGAGGGGAATGTATGAGTTTAACGGATACGTATACGCTCAATAACGGCGTCAAGATTCCCGTTATTGGGTTCGGAACATGGCAAACACCATCCGGAGACATTGCTTATGAAGCGGTGTCTGAAGCATTGGCGGCGGGATATCGGCATATTGATACCGCAGATGCTTACGGTAACGAAGAAAGTGTTGGCCGAGCAATTAAGGACTCTGGAATCGATAGATCGGATATATTTGTTACGACAAAACTATGGAACGTTAATCATGGATATGAAAAGACAAAACAGGCGATTAAAGATTCACTGAATCGTCTGGGGTTAGGTTACTTAGATTTATTCTTGATTCACTGGCCAAATCCGCTAGCATTTCGCGATAATTGGCAAGAAGCCAATGCGGGTAGTTGGAAGGCCATGGAGGAAGCATATGAAGCTGGTAAACTTCGGGCAATCGGGGTCTCCAATTTTCGCGAACATCATTTAGATGCTTTGCTTCAGACAGCAAATGTTAATCCAATGGTTAATCAAATTTTCTTGAACCCTTCTGATTTACAGGAGGGCCTGACTGCGTACAACAAAGCGCATGATATTTTAAGTGAAGCATATAGCCCACTAGGTACGGGTAAAATTTTTGGTATTCTTGATCTGCAAACGATTGTGGCGAAGTATAATAAATCCGTCGCACAGTTAGTATTACGCTGGCAGTTGCAGCACGGCTTCTTGCCACTGCCTAAATCTGTGCACGCCGCTTATATTAAGGCAAATACCGAAATTTTTGATTTCGAAATTGATGAAGCTGATATGAAGCAGATTGATGCTCATCATGGTGTTGCTGGTTTAGCAACGGATCCTGATAAAGCCGCATTTTAATAAAATGAACTGAAGCGCCCCTCAGCGGGAAGACGGCTGAAGGGTATTTTATTACTTACATATCGATGCAGGATTATTTTAAAAGCCCCGGTTGACCGATATTGGTCAATCGAGGCTCTTTTATTTCATTGGCGATTTTCTTTTCCCATCGAGAAGACGGCGACACAACCTAGCCCAGTATGGCTAGCGATGGTGGGGCCCAACTTTTCGATAAGGATATTGGCATTTGGCACCTGGCGTCGAATGTGATCAGCAACTTCATTGGCAGCCTTTTCTGCCTGGCTAGCTGTAATTAAGATGCGAGGATTGTCTGGGTTAGCCAGTGTTTTGACTGTGTGATTGGCTAGTTCAATCAAGGAGCGCCGTCGTGACCTGGCCTTGCTGATAACACGCAGGTTACCATGCTGGTCGACATCCATAATTGGTTTGATCTGAAGCAATGAGCCAATTGTAGCGGATGAGCGAGAAACGCGTCCACCGTGGTACAAGAAGTTGAGGTCATTGACCGTGAACCATTGCCGATAACGCAATCGGTGCGTGACCAACCAGTCGGTTAATTCGGCACAACCCATGCCGTTGTCCCGTTTGTCGATGGCATCCAGGAGGATTAGCCCCTCGCCACCACTGGCAGCCAAGGTGTCCACAAGGTAAATCTTGGCTTTGGGATATTCCTTACGCAACAGGTTACGAGCAAGGCGGGCATTGTTAAACGTCCCGCTGAGGCCAGACGAAAAGCCAACGTAAAGAATTGGAATGTTACGCTTAACGTACGGTTCAAAGAACGCCACGAATTGGCCAATATTGACCTGGGCTGTGGATGGCATGGTGCCATTTTTAAGCGTCTGATAGAAGTCATCTAAATCAAATTGTTCACCCAAATCGTCCGGAATGTCTTGACCATTTACGTGGATATGCATCGAAACAAAATCAACGTTATGCTCACGCAGAACGCTAAAGGGTAAATCCACTGCTGAATCCGTCAGTAGCTGAAATGTCGCCATAGCCAACCCTCCCAAAAGTTAGTTGATATCTTAAATTTTATCCTGAAAATCGAGGATAGTCACGCCAGACGCCTTTGATTAGGCGCGTAGCTGGTTCACTTTTTCCAAAATAACTTTGGCAGAATTGGTCAGTTTTTGTTCCTCTTCGGCGGTTAAAGCAATTTGGGTCAGCGCCTCAACGCCGTTTTTACCAATGATAGCGGGTTGACCAATGTACACTTGCAAATCATCACTGTAGGCGGAAACTGGACAGGCTAGCTTTTCATCCGCAAACACCGCGGTTGCTAAACGAACCGCACAGGTGGCGATGGCAAAGTTAGTGTAACCCTTGCCTTGGAGAACCATTATGCCACCGAGCATGGTTGCTTCTTCTAACTTAGCGAGGTCAATGCTATGGGAGCGTTCGAGGGTTCGAAGTGGGACACCATTAACTTGCACCGTTGACCAAGCCACAAATTGGCTGGCACCGTGTTCGCCCATCGCAACACCGGAAACGTTTTTAGCGTTTACGCCAAAGGATTCGCCGACCACTTTTTGCATCCGAGCGGTGTCCAGAAAGGTCCCAGTTCCGAAAATTTTGTGACGTGGGTAGTCGAGTTGTTCTTGGAGGTATTGGGTCATGCAGTCATTGGGATTCATAATCCCAATGATGATGCCATCGAAACCTGACGCCTTGATTTGGGGTGCCATGTCTTTAATAACTTCCTTATTGAAACCAAGCTCACCCATGCGACCATTGGCGGAGCCATCAACGGCAGACGACTTACCCGCAGTAATGATGAGAATATCAGCATCCTTAAGTTCAGCGTAGTCCTGGATTTTGATGACCGTATTGGAATTCAAGCGTCCCATGGCATCCTGTAAATCCAGTTTGTCAGCGACGACCTTCTTTTCATTTTTATCGATTAAAACGAGTTCATCGGTAATTCCCTTAGTAACGAGGGTGTAGGCGATTGTTGCGCCGACGTTTCCCATTCCAATGAGTCCAATTTTCCGCATGATAACAGCCTCACTTTCGGTATTAGTTACCTTCATTATAACGCTGTTAGAGCCGGAATAATTACTTTTCGGTGTAGTAGTAAACAATAGTTATCGATTACCTCTGCGCCGTATTGACGGTCGTTTTCTTTAATTGCGTCCTGTTTGAATTGTTCGAATTTTGCTTGATCGGTCATGATTAGTTCCCCTTTCTGATTAGCGAGGGTGGCGTCCAGTTTAGCCAAATTAGTTGCTAATTCAGCCTGGCGTTGTTGTAAAACAACCCGTTGGTGCTCAAGCGTCTTCAGTAGTTGCTCGTGTGGGAGCGTCAGCAACTTTTCGATTTCGGTCAACGTGAATTCGAGTGAGCGATAAAGCAGAATTAGCTGCAGTCTATCTGCTTCAGCGCTGGTATATTCACGATAACCATTTTTGGCGAGTTGGGGCACCAGCAAACCACGTTCGTGATAGTAACGCAGTGTGCGAGCTGAAACGCCGGTGAGTTTTGCAAATGCTTCGGTTTGGTATGCCATTTTGAATCCCTCCATAAATAGAGAATAAGGGTTGACGTAACGTCAGAGTCAAGAAGAATCATTAGGAATCATTAGGAATCATTTAAGTCTAAGTCAACTTCCTTGGCTTATGTATCAATTTGCTTTAACTTTAACCCTAGCTGCACTGTTTTAAATCAGTAATCGGGGAGGTCGAAAATGAGTTTTCTAGAATTAAAGGATATTCATAAATCATATTACGTTAATAAAGAAGAATTTAAAGTCTTAAAGGGAATTAATTTGTCCTTTGAGCGGGGCGAGTTCGTCTCAATCTTGGGTGAATCTGGTGGTGGTAAAACCACGCTGATGAACATCATCGGTGGTCTGGACGCCCGTTACACAGGTGAAGTTTCCTTAAATGGTAAGTCACTTCATGATAATAATGAAAAGCAATGGGATGCCTACCGTCGTGACACGATTGGGTTCATCTTCCAAAACTTCCACCTTATTAGTCACTTGAGCATTTTGGACAACGTGATGGTGTCCTTGGAAATGACCAAGATGTCGCGTAAGGATCAAATTGCGCGAGCAGAATCATTGCTGGAAAAAGTTGGATTGAAGGAGCACATGCACAAGTACCCTAACCAAATTTCCGGTGGGCAAAAGCAACGGGTTGCCATTGCGCGGGCTCTGGCTTCTGATCCTCAAATCATTATTGCCGATGAACCAACCGGTGCCTTGGATGCTCAAAACACCCAAGAAATTTTAGCTTTGTTGGATGAAATTGCGAAGGATGACAAACTTGTGATTACCGTGACCCACTCCCAAGAAGTGGCCGATCATGGAACTCGGATCGTGCACATGGAAAACGGCCAAATTGATCGTGATGAACGCATCAAAGAAACCTTCCCGGTTACTGATAACCCAACCGCATTACCAACGAAGCGGTTAGGCTTTACGGCGACCGTGAAGATGGCATTGCAACACATGCGCTATAACTTGGGTCGAAACATCTTGATTATTTTCGGGGCATCAATCGGAATCTTCTCCGTATTGCTGATGCTTGGTCTAGGTAACGGGGTGAAGGGTTACATCAACCACGAAATTTATTCGCAGGTAAACCCAACCTCAATCATGGTTGCTAAGAATACGAATAGTCAAAAGCCAGCCGACTCGGAAATGAAGCAGTCCGATGCAGACCGATTTGGCAAGCTTGCAGACGTTGATCACTCGAAGCTTGGCTACTTTGCTCAAGGCACTTCGATTCATTACAACAAGACCAACGCGACGCAACCCATGATGCAAACGAAGAACAGTACCATGCGGTCAAACTTGTTGAAGAAGGGCGAACAACCTAAGCAAGGCGAGATTGCCATTACGAAGTCAACTGCCAAGAAGTTCAATAAACAACATCCTAACCAGATGATTGGTAAGACGATTACGTTGTACGTGCCGGGGATGACTGCTAATGGTCAGCCAAAGACCATGAAGAAGGAGTTAAAAGTTTCCGGAATTGTTTCCGACAACATGGGTCCTACGGTTACGTTCAACACGATGAAGACCTTATATAAGGAAAACAACGTGAAGTTCTACCCTAACTTCGTTACCGTTAAAATTAATGAGGTATCGAATGTTAAGGCTGTTCAAAACAAGATTAAGGATTACAAGATTACCGTTAAGAACAAAGAGAAGCAACAATACATGATTACGGGTGTGGGTTCAATCATTGATGAGCTGAACACTTACATCAACCTTGCTGTTTACGTCTTAGCCGGAATTGCCGGCATTTCACTGTTAGTTTCAGCCATCATGATTATTGTGGTGCTGTACATCAGTGTTACGGAACGGACGAAGGAAATCGGTATCTTACGAGCACTTGGTGTCCGCAAGGGCGATATTCGAAGCTTGTTTATCTCTGAAGCCTTCTTCCTTGGTTTATTCGGAAGCTTGCTTGCCGTTATCTTCGGTTACCTGGTTCAATGGGGAATCAATTCGATTTCGACGAATGCAATCAGTTATAGCTTAGTAGCGATTACTGGTGGGTACGTCACATTCGGAATTGTGATTTCTGTTGTGATTAGTTTGCTTGCTGCGTTGGCACCATCAAGACGGGCCGCAAAACTAGACCCAATTGAAGCATTGTCACACGAATAATAAAAGATAGTTAATTTGAGGAAGTTGTGACAGAAGTCGGGCAGTTGCTGAGTACTAACCTAGATTGGCGAATAATTCGGTTCTGGAATTGTTCGTTGATCGTAGTTAGACGGAGGCACCTGCGACTGGGACTCGCGAACTGCGCGGTAGTCCCATCGATAACGACGTGAAACTAGTGACTTCTGGAGCACGATTAAACTAAATAGTTCGTTTAAATGGAAAGAGGTTGTACCAAAATTTACTTTTGGCACAATCTCTTTTTAGTTTGGAAAAGAAAGTTTAAAATTTCGAGTTCAAAACCTTAGGTTCGACACCAACCCTTCGGATTATTTTCGCCATGGTCCGTGGTGGGGCTCCCTGGAGCCGAAGAGCGGTCTCCAGACCCGCCCTTGTGGTAAGCGATAAATCGCTAACCACAATTTCACCCCTGATGGCGAATGCCCTCAGGGTTGGTGGTAACGGTAGCGCATTAATTTTAGAGATTGCTGCCGTAAATACATATAAAAACCGTTTTCAGTATTTTTGCTATATGAAAGGTGTTTTCATAAATTGTTAAAGAAGTCTTAATGCAGAGGGAAAATCATAATTTTTTTATTTTGCGTATTATCAGCTATTTTTCAACTTTATTGGACGGATTTCCAACAATTGACAGCCTGCTAAGCCTTGTAATTATTTTCAAAGTGGATAAAATTTATCCACGAATGTAAAAGTTTGTGAAAAGGGGGATTCACGCATGCGATTTAAATCTGGTGTCGAGCAAGCCATCTGCATTCTAGCAATGCTCGCACTTCAAGCCAATGAAAAACCACTTCGCAGTTCACTTATCAGCGAGCGGTTGGGCGTTTCAGACTCCTATCTAAAGAAAATTATGCGTCAGCTCGTGGTTCACGGGCTGGTTAGTTCTGATTCTGGGCGTGAAGGCGGCTTTCGGCTTGCCAAACCTCTTTCACAAATAACGTTGCTCGATGTGGTTGAGGGCATCGAAACGGATGAGCATTTTGCGAATGTCACCCGGTTACCCGCACGAATTTTTACGGACCCTGATCGGGGAATTCCGCGACAGGCTAACATCGTGGATGCTTTCAACGTGGCTGAATCAGCCTATCGTGCACAATTACAGCAATTTAACCTACATCAATTACTAATGATTGATCGTCAGGTAGACTGGGAAACAATAATGATGAATGGGAGGAAGAGCGAACATGCAAATGGTTAAAGAAGAATGGAAACACCTAATATCACAACGTTGGATGCGAATCGTGATGTTTGCGCTGATTTTCATTCCTTCACTATACGCGGTAATTTTTCTGGCGTCCTTATGGGATTCTTACGGCCGACTATCGGACTTACCGGTAGCGGTTGTTAACCAGGATAAAACGGCAACATTAAATGGAACTAAAACAAACGTGGGCGATCGACTCGTTAAAAACTTACACAAGAATCATGGCCTTAAATGGAAATTCTTGGATACTGAGGCTGAAGCTGATAAGGGATTGAAGGATGGTAAGTACTACATGGTCCTGACGATTCCGAAGAACTTCTCGAAAAATTCAGGAACGGTTTTGAATGATAATCCTAAGCACATGAATTTGAAGTATAAGACGGCGGCCGGTCACAGTTACATTGGTGAGAAAATGACAACCAGTGCGGTAACCAAGTTACAGGACAAGGTGGCAAACGAGGTCACCGAAACCTACGCCAAAACGATGTTTGATGCGATTAAGTCTGCGGGCGCTGGGATGAAGAAAGCCAGTGATGGCGCCGGTAAGTTGGATAAGGGAACAACAAAGTTAATTGACGGCGATAAGACGTTGACTGACGGACTGAAGACCCTTTCGACCAGTACGCTAACGTTTAAAAACGGCGCCAAGACGTTGCAGACTGGTTTAAATCAATATATTCAGGGTGTGGACCAAGTGGACACGGGTGCCCAGACGTTGAGTACTGGTTTGGATAAGTACGCAGCAGGTGTTGGTAAGCTCAATACTGGCGCTCAAACACTAAATACTGGGGTTACCAAGTACACAAATGGCGTTAAACAAGTCTACAACGGCGCAAGCAGTCTGAGCGACGGGTTAATCAAGTTACGTGACGGCTCGACCCAATTAGCCGGTGGAATGGATCTATTGAACGCGCAACTGAATGCTTCTGCGGCTAAGATTGATGCCTTGAGTGGTGAATTGACGCAGGGACAAACAGAATTGAAACAAGCACAAACAGCGTTTAATAAAATTGATGCAAGTATGTCTGACCTATTAAATAAGACCGATAAGAATGGTGAGCTAAATCAACTTTTGACTGCTACTGAGCAACTTCAAACGTTAGTTCATTCATTATCAGAAGATGAAGATATTAATTCGTTGAAAGTAACACTAGGAGACAACTTAACGCCTATGCAACGAAATAAGATTGATGGCGTCATTAAGAATATGGAGAATCGCCAAAAAACGATTAATCAAATCACCAATGACTTAGACACAATTCGGACAACTGTTGATGGCTTAACTGGTGGTAGTGGCACTAGCGTTGCGGGTTATGTGAATGCTGCTCGAACAACTATTCAAACGAAACTGGATAATTTGACGACCGCATTGAATGAAGGTCAAAGCAGTTTAACGCAATTCAAGCAACTGCAAGCGGGCGTTGCACAATTGACGACGGCTTCGCACACACTGAATAACGGTTTGATTACGGCAACCAATAGCCAAAACCTTGGTAAGTTGGTTACTGGAATTGGCACGTTAAACAAGTCTTCAAGCGCATTGAACAGCGGTGCAAGTCAATTAGCATCTGGAACCGGTCAGTTGAACGCTAGCAGCGGACAGCTCACATCCGGAGCATCAACGTTAGCTGCCGGAACAGCTAAACTTGCTTCTAAGGGTGGCGCACTTCAAAGTGGGGCCAACCAACTCGGCTCAGCAGCCGGACAGTTATCTTCCGGGGCTGACAAGCTTTACGATGGTGGTCAAACGCTTGGAAATGGTTTAGACACCTTGGGTGAAGGGACAACAGCGTTGCACGATCAATTGGACAAGGGTGCCAAGAAGGTTCAAAAACTCAAGGCTACACCAAAGACTTACAAAATGATGTCGGCACCAGTAGACTTGAAGCACAAGGAAACCGCTAAAGTTGATAATAACGGAACCGGGATGGCACCATACATGATTTCCGTCGGCCTGTTTGTTGGTGGTTTGACGTTTACCATTATGTACGACCTATACTCACCACGTCGTTACCCAGATAAGGGACGTCGCTGGTGGTTCAGTAAGGCATCAGTGGTTGCGGTTATGGCAGTTCTACAGTCAATCGCCATTATCGGCTTGCTGATGGCAGTGGACGGCTTGAATCCAATCCATCCATGGGCAACGCTGGGCGTGACGATGTTAACGGCATTCGCCTTCTTGAGTTTAATTTCGCTATTCGCGGTCGCGTTGGGGAAAGTCGGCTCGTTCATCATGTTAGTTTTCATGGTGCTTCAGCTTTCGGGTTCGGCCGGTACGTACCCAATTCAACTGTCAAACGGGTTCTTCGAGGCCATCCATCCGTGGTTGCCAATGACGTACTCGATTGATGCATTACGAAACACGATATCGATTGGCGGCCCAATTTTGGGCGATGTCATCTTCTTAGTTGGTCTGCTGGTAATCAGCAATCTGCTATGGCTCGGTTTCTACTTCGTCAAGCATCTGCATTATCGTTTCAGCGATGATGGCACTTGGTATGACGATAGTACCGGGATTCTAAATAAGATTAGATAATTGAGTCGTTAAGCATGAGAAAATGATTAGGGTATGCTATGATTCCGTGCGAGGGGGTCGAATGACTCCCAAACAGGAATTAGCTAAGAGAAACCACGTTCCATTCCTACGCATTCTACAGCATAAACCCCTAACTGCTGCTCTTAGCTTATGATGTACGAACAAGACGCGTTCACCAGAAATGGTGGACGCGTTTTTTTTGTGTATTCTATTTCAGAGAGAGGGTTAATCAAATTTTAATATGTGCAATTTGTAACAAATAGAACCCTAATTTAACAAGTGGTTAAATCGATGAAACATGTTTCACCAAATGAAACAAAAAACATCACTACAAACCCTATAGCAACAACTTGGGAAACGCTTTCATTGGTGCTTTTCTCCAGTTATGATGAACTCGTAAACAAGAAACAGACTAATTGAAAAAGGGGTAGTAAAAATGACAAAACGTGATTACATCGATACCAACACATATACACAGGAAGAAATTCAATTCATGATCGATTTAGGTATTAAGATTAAACAATCTATCAAAGATGGCTATTATCCACCATTGTTAAAAAATAAGACGCTTGGCATGATTTTCCAACAAACATCAACCCGAACTCGTACCTCAGCCGAAGCAGCGATGACTGAACTTGGCGGTCACGCTCAATATCTGGCACCAGGTCAAATTCAACTGGGTGGTCACGAAACAATCGATGACACTGCGCATGTCTTAGGAAATATTTTGGACATCATTGGAGCTCGGGTTGATCGTCACAAATCAGTTGACGATTTGGCCAAATACGCCAAGGTTCCAGTTGTGAACTTCATGAGTGATTACAACCACCCAACTCAAGAATTAGGAGACATCATCACAATGTACGAAAACTTGCCAGCTGGCAAAAAGTTAAATGATTGCAAGGTGGTTTTCGTCGGTGACGCAACTCAAGTGTGTGTCTCATTGATGTTCATCACAACTAAGATGGGCATGGACTTCGTACAATTTGGCCCTAAAGATCACCAAATCCCTGATGCTGAACGTAAGATTGGTGAAGCAACGGCAAAGAAATATGGTGGGAGTGTCACGATTACTGAGGATACAGATGCTGCATTGAAAGATGCCGACTTCGTCTATACCGATGTTTGGTATGGCTTGTACGACAAGGAAACGCCTAAAGAAGTTTATATGAAGGAATTCTATCCTAAGTACCAAGTTAACGCAGAATTGATGGCAAAAGCTTCTGATCATGTTAAGTTCATGCACTGTTTACCAGCTAGCCGTAACGAAGAAGTGACTGATGAAGTGATTGACTCAGATGCATCATTAGCATGGGTGGAAGCTGGAAATCGGAAGACCGCGATGCGCGCTATCTTCGTTTACTTGCTCAATCCAGAATTGAAGTATGCCTCAAAGACAGTTGCTGACAAGTATGACGCAGAATTTGAATTGATGTTGAGAAACGCCAAGGATTCAAGACTGGAAGAATAATGACGCGTTGAATGATCCGAAAGCTGCGATGCTTGCGGATTAAAGGAGGAGAAATATCATGGAAGCTCCAAAAAAGAAGTTTCGACTTTTTGATGCCGTCTTAATGTCCGTTGTGGTCATTATGGTGGTTGAATCTGCCGCACCGGCCGCTGCAATCGGACCCTCACAATTCTTCTGGTGGGCATTTCTACTAATTTTGTTTTTCATTCCGTATGGGCTTGTTTCATCAGAACTGGGGACAACTTACGCCGGTGATGGTGGCCTGTACGATTGGGTTCGTAAAGCATTCGGATCCCGTTGGGGTGGCCGATTAGCTTGGTGCTACTGGATTAACTATCCAATTTGGATGGCCAGTTTAGCAGTCCTCTTCACCCAAGTTGCGGGTCAGGTGTTCGGAATCAAATTGAATACAGTGACTTCAATCATTGTCCAGTTGGTCTTTGTCTGGGTTGTCGTTATACTAGGTAATAAACCAGTATCAGAAAGTAAACTAATTCTGAATCTTGCGGCTATTTCTAAAATATTTGTGATTGTCTCGTTGGTGGTATTAGGAATTTATGTAGCCGCTACTAAGGGGATTGCGAACGATTTTTCTGGGACAAATCTACTACCAAAATTCAACTTGTCCGGATTAAGCAACCTTTCAGTCATCATCTTCAACTTTTTAGGATTCGAAGTTGTGGCGACGATGTCTTCAGACATGGATAACCCTAAGAAACAAATCCCACAAGCTATCATCTATGGTGGTCTACTGATTGCAATCTTCTATGTTTTAGCTGCCTTTGCTATGGGGACAGCCATTCCAACCGCTGATCTTTCCGCATCAAGTGGTTTGATGGATAGTTTCATCTTACTCATTGGTAGCATGAACTGGTTTGTTATTGTTATCGGGGTGCTGTTCTTGTATATCTTGGCATCTGAAATGGTTTCATGGGCACTAGGTGTGAACTATGTTGCGGACTATGCAGCGAAGGATCACAGCTTGCCAGCCGTTTTTGGCAAAGAAGACGCAAAAGGGATGCCTGTTGGAACTGGCTACTTAAACGGAATTGTTGCGACAGTTTTAGTAGTGATCGCACCCATGATTCCTAACCAAGATATTTTCTGGGCCTTCTTCTCACTGAACGTTGTGGCACTATTACTTTCGTACACGATGCTCTTCCCGGCATTTCTCAAATTACGATTTAGTGATCCAGACACTGAACGACCATTCAAGGTTCCAGGTAGTAAGCTCATGATTCAGCTGATGACCTGGGTACCCGAAGTTATCCTAATTATTACGATTCTCTTGACGATTTTACCAACTGATTCTAGCAAGGCCGAGTTCTCGACCAAGATGCCAATTTTGATTGGGACCATTATCACCTTAGCAATTGGTGAAATTGTGGTTCGAGTGGCTGAACATCGGCATAAAGTTGCTATTCAAGCTGATTTAGTTGAACATCATTCTTAATGGAGGCAGTTAAAATGAAAACTTTAGACAGTACACCTAAAAAAGACGGTTACAGAATGCCCGGCGAGTTTGAACAACACAGAGGTGTCTACATTCTGTGGCCACAACGTCCAGATAACTGGCGTGATGGAGGTAAGCCCGCTCAACATACATTTGTAAAAGTTGCCAAGGCAATTTCTGAATTTGAACATGTGACGGTCGGCGTTAACGATGATCAGTATGCCAACGCGCGTCACCTGTTACCAGACAATATTGAAGTCGTTGAAATTTCGAATGATGATTCTTGGGTTCGTGACTGCGGTGCAACCTTCGTGAAAAATGATGAAGGCGGTTTGCGTGCTGTGGATTGGACATTTAATTCATGGGGTGGCCTGGTTGATGGCTTGTACTTCCCATGGGATAAGGATGACCGTGTTGCTCAAAAAATGGCCGAAATGGAACAAGTAGACCGTTATCGTTTAGACGGCTTTGTGCTTGAAGGTGGTTCAATTCACGTAGATGGTGAAGGGACTTTGATCACCACTGAGGAATGTCTCCTTTCCGATGGCCGGAATCCACAACTTTCTAAGGAACAGATTGAAGAAGTTTTGAAACAAAATCTCAATTTGGAAAAAGTTATTTGGTTGAAGAACGGTATCTATCTCGATGAAACTAATGGTCACGTAGACAACATCGCCAATTTTGTTAAACCTGGTGTTGTGGCATTGGCTTGGACAGATGACAAGAATGATCCACAATATGAGATTTCTAAGGAAAACCTCGACATTCTGGAAAATGCGACAGATGCCAAGGGTCGGAAGATTAAAGTGGTGAAATTATACTTACCAAAGCCGATTACCATCACCAAAGAAGAGAGTGAAGGCGTTGACGCTGTAGATGGCACTTTACCTCGTCAAGAGGGCGACCGTTTAGCGGCCAGCTACGTTAACTATTACACTGCCAACGGTGGCATCGTGTTCCCGCTGTTTGGTGACCCAAGTGATGAAAAGGCTAAGCAAACACTACAAGAGTTGTATCCTGACCGTAAAATTGTTGGGGTTCCTGCTCGCGAGGTGTTACTTGGTGGCGGTAATATCCACTGCATTACGCAACAAGTTCCAGAACCATAAAACTTTTGTTTTCAACCGAAAGTCAGGTGTCGTTACCTGGCTTTTTAATTTACAATAGATATTGAAGAGACTTCAGTCCAAGATGGGCTAAGGCGAGGAGGGGTCCAAATGAAATTGACATCCATACCGGCAGCTGATGGGTTCAAAATGGCAGCTGAATTCGAACCACAAGGTGAAACATATTTAATCTGGCCACAGCGTCCAGATAACTGGCGTAATGGTGGTAAACAGGCGCAGGAGGCGTTTGCCCAGTTAGCTGAAATCATTAGTCGCTATCAACCGGTTACGATGCTGGTTAATGAAGATCAATTCAATAACGCCAGAAGTCGGTTAGCTAACGAAATTCGAGTTATTGAAATGAGTAGTAATGATGCATGGATGCGCGATTATGGTCCATTTTACTTACTAAATGATGCGGGAGAGGTTCGTTGTGTTGATTTTAATTTCAATGCTTGGGGCGGGCTATTGGATGGCTTATACTTTCCTTGGGACAAGGATAACGAGATTGCGGCTAAAATCGCCAATTTGAAGTATCTGGATTATTATAAGGTGAAGACTGTGCTGGAGGGTTGTGCCATTCAGGTTGACGGTGAGGGGACACTGATTGCTACCGAGGATGTGGTCCTTTCTGAAGGGCGTAACAATGATATGACCAAAGCTAAGATGGAGCAGTTATTCGCAGATTATCTTGGCATTCAAAAAACGATTTGGCTGAAACAGGGATACTTCATGGATGAAACGAATGGGGATGTGGACAATATAGTGAACTTTGTCCGACCAGGTGAACTCGTTTTGACATGGACTGAGAATCAGGATGACCCGCAATACGAAATTAGTCAGGAAGCCTTTGAGATTCTTAGCCAAGCGACGGATGCTAAAGGACGATCCTTTAAAATTCATAAATTGCAAATGCCGGCACCCCAGACTTTGAGTGCTGAGGAAGCCAATCAAGTGGACGCGATTAATGGGATGCTGCCCCGATTTGAAGGGCAGCGTTTAACGGCGACTTACGTTAGCTACCTGACGCTAAATGAGGCTATTGTGATGCCAACGTTTGATGATGTTGCCGACAAAGTGGCGCATGAGCAACTGACAGCTTTATATCCGGATAAAACCATCATCGATTTTCCCGTTTACGAAATTTTGATTGGCGGTGGCGGGTTGCATACCGTTGCTGCCAGCGTACCGGCTGGTCAACCAGGAGGACACTAGCATGAATTTCTTTGAAATCGTTAATCCACATTTAGCATCACTTACGGATAATGAGCGGACGCTGTTTGATTTCGTGATTAAGCATATGAATGCCATTAAGGGGATGAGCATTCGCGAAGTGGCCGCCGAGACCTTCGTTTCAACGGCGACCTTTATTCGATTTGTCAAAAAAATAGGCTTCTCTGGATATAGTGAGTTCATCACCGTGATTAAGTACACTGATCTTGATCAGCAACAGGATGTCGAACCTAAACCGTTTGTGGTGAATCAAAAGGATTATCGCGAAGAGTATCTTAAAAATATTCAGGAGTCGGTTCGGGTGATTCGCCCCGAGACACTACACCGCATTACACGAAAAATGAGCGAGCACCCGGATATTTTCTTCTTTACGAAGGGCATCAGTAAGCATGCTGCTGAGTACATTAATTATTTGTACACGATGGCGGGCTTTAAAGTCCATTATCCTCGCGACAGTGATTACCGGACAATGGCAATGGCCCAGGTGAATGCTAATAGTCTGGTTTTTATCATGACTTATGATGGTAATGACGGCGAGTTGCTATCCATGATGAACAAGTTTGTTGAGCAGCCCAAAAAGCCGCTCCTCGTCTCAGTGACGGAAGCGGACAATAATATGATTCAAAATTTAAGTGATATTAACCTCTACATCTTCACTGATGACGTTAAGATTAACAATCAGGATATCAGCTCACGGATCTCGACGATTGCGATAATGGAGCTGATATTGTATCAGTGGATGGAGGATTATGGGGAATAGAAATTGTTAATGTCAGTTGTAAAATACTGACTATAATATTAATCGAGAAGGAGTCGAATGTAGTGTCCAAAGCGGAGGATAAACCAAAGCAGAGGTATTTGGAATTAATTTCGAGTATGAAAGGTCGAGGAATTAGTTTTAATACAACCTCAGAAGTGGAAGCTGAGGCATTTATGGAATCAAATAACTATTATTTTAAACTTGCATCATATCGAAAAAATTTTCCACAGACTGACGGGCAGTATATTAATCTAGATTTTGCCTATCTACAAGATATGGCTGCTATTGATGCCTCATTAAGAAGATGTCTTACAGATATAACTCTGGCAGTAGAACATGGGCTTAAAGTGAAAATACTAGATTTAGTAACTAAAAATGATGATGAAGACGGCTATACAATAGTTCAGGAATTCAGAAAGAAAAATCCTAAATCATATGGTCGAGTTTTATCGTATTTAAAAGCTAATAAATATTCACAGGATCTTTACAAAAAGCATCATAATGAGCCGGCTATTTGGGTGTTCTTGGAAGTCGCTCCTTTTGGCGATTTATCACAATTTATCGAATTTTATGCCAGTAAATATCCTAATAAAACTTTAAGGACCATCACTGCCAACATGAAATTTGCTAAAAACATTCGAAATGCCGCTGCTCACTCCAATCCTATTTTAGTCAATTTATTTACGCCAAAAGAATTTATAGCTAGGCCTACACAGACTGTTGTGTCGGAAGCCCAATTAATGGGAATAGATAACTCACTTATGCATGATATGAAGATTCATGATTTGGTTGCGCTTTTTTATTTAAATAAGATTTTGACTAGTGATGTGGCTAGACAACATTTTTACAATCATGGGAAGCGCGTCATGAATAGATTGAATAGACATGCTGATTATTATCAAGCTGTGGCTTCTATAAACCAATTTAAAGCAACTTTAAACAACATAATTGACTATCAGATATCAAACTGATAATATTTTGAGTAAGGAAAGAACGGTTCGACCGTTCGCTCAATGAGATGGTATCAATATTTGGGTTATCGAAAAAGAGTCAAGTAGCTGTTGCTACTTGGCTCTTTTTCGTAGTTAATAATTTTGTGTTATTACAATAGTGTGGTCAACTTGGTATCAGTGATTATGGGCGTATCAACAAATTTTTGAACATGTCTATCGAAGAATCAGGCTACGGCTCATATTCCGGTTGACCTGTTGTGTTTGTGACCGTGAATGTCAGCATAACCTGTATCTAACTCTGTTTCTGTCACTTTAATATGGAGATTTGAAGCTATCTGATTTAAAAACTGAAAGATTAATTCTTTATTTGTTTTCCCATAAAAGCTCTCATTTCGGCGTAAAATAATGGGTGCTTTAATGAACTTATCTTTGGTCGTTGTCTGGACTTCATCGATAGATGCGATGGGATCAAAGGCAAGTGGATAAGTGATGTTTCTATAGTGGTTTATGATTTCTCTTAATTCAGGATGTTTCTGTTCGACTGTATCTAAGAAAGTGGGTTTTACCCAAATAGACGGGATAATGTAGCTTGGAACTTCACTCAGATTTGTAAAGGTAATATGTTCTATCCCACCATGATAATATCTCAAAATTGTAATTCTTGGTTTTTTACCTCGATTAGCCAAATATAAAGATACGCATACAGCAGAAAAAGTAGCTACAGCACCAATCCAATCAGCCAAGCTCCCCAAATTGATAACATTTCCTATTAATAATCCATAAGTCGGAACGATAGAGCCTAACACAAAACCTAAAAAAAGATTCATATAACTATGTCTCTTAATCCATTCCGGAAATTTTTTAATGATTTAAACAACTTTCTTCTTCTCAATATTTAGTGATTTTTTGGAAGAAGGTGACTAGCTCCCATACTCCCCATTCACATACTCCTCAATCTTGCCCATCATCTTCTCCGTGGCCGGCGTCTTAGCGCCGACCTTTGTTGTAACCATACAAATAGTACGGTAAAAGCGTTTATCAAATGGAAAAACTTCGACGTTACCGGAAATCTTCTGCAAGGCGAGCTCGGGCAGGATTCCAAATCCTAGTCCAGCTTCAACCATTGCTAAGATAGATTGGTCATCAATCGAGAACTGAATTGAGTTGGGGCGGATATTGTAGTGGTCCAAGGCGGCTTTGGTATCGCGATCGTAATCACCGTGCTGCAAAATAAAACTCTTGTCCGCAATATCATCAGCCGTAACTTCCATCGGATTCTTTGGCTTGAAGCCTTTTGGTGCGATGCAGTAGATCTCGTCACGCAGTAATTGTTTTACTTCAAGATTTTCGTTCACAGGTAGGGAAGTGAAGCCAACATCAATCGTGCCATCTTTTACCGCCTGCACGATACCGTTGAAATCGTTGTCCTGGTAAACTGACACCTTGATGTCAGGGTACGCCTCACGAAACGACTGGATAATCGGTGGTACCCAACTAATACAAGTCGAAGAGAACGCCCCTAAACGGACTGAGCCCACGCTTAGTCCGTTTATTCGATCTGCTTCCTGGCGCAATCGAGACTGGCTATTAATAACTTCTTGAATTAATGGCAAAACGAGATGGCCACTCTGTGTGAGCTCTACGCCGCCACGATTACGGATGAAGACGGGAAACCCGAGATCTTTTTCCAATTGCGAAATCGAATGGCTGATGGCGGAAGGGGTGACATTTAATAGTAGGGATGCTTTATAAAACGAGCCTTCTTGCACAACGGCGCTGAATACTTGATAGGCAAACGGCAGCATACGGACACTTCCTTACATTATATTATGGAAATAAGTATAGCATTGTCACTCGGGTTACCCAGTTATATTACGATAAGTTTACAAAATCACAATGCAGGGCACAAAAAAACCGACGAAAGCATTCGCCGGCCTTTCCAAGAGCATCTAGCTAGAGTGAGATAATCTCCACAGAAGCTGATGCTTTAGAATTAGATAGTTGATTCAAAAAGCACCACCCCCTTTCTTAATCTGGCACAACTATAACGCGGGTTTAGATACACTGCAAGTAATTAGTTCCAAGATAAGCTAAAAACTAGTAATCAGTTTTTAATGTGTTAGAATAAGACCAGTTGGTAGGAATAAATCGGTTTGAGGTCATTACAAACATTGTGCTTATGTTTCAGTTATTAAACAAAATGGTATGGTGGTTGCGATGATTTTTGAGGCGGGTTATAATGCTAACAGAGTTAGGGGTATTATGATTCTATTTATTGAGTTAATAAACTTGTTTTATTAACAAATCGATGTAGATAGGTTATAATAGTCGTGCTTGGTAAATTACATACAATTATGTTTGGAGGAAGAAATATTATGCAATCAAGTTTAAAGAAATCTCTTTATCTCGGTTTAGCTGCACTTTCATTTGTTGCTGCTGCCGGCGTTGCTACTAGTTCAGCTGATGCTGCTTCTAAAGCTACGATCAAGTCAAACACAGCTTTGACTACTGCGGGTTCAACTCGTAACGTTACTTTTACTGGTACTAATGCTTTATATTCAAAGCCAGGTACTGTAAAGGGTTCTAAGGTAGTTGCTACTACCACTACTGTTAAGCGTTTGGCTGCTTCAAAGAATGGCCAAGACAATGTACGTGCATACCGTGTAGCTACTACGAACCGTGGTTCAGTTTACTACAAGGTTGTTACTTTTGATGGTTCATACCGTGGCTGGGTTTACGGTGGCAAGTCAACTGATAAGTTTGCTGGTGGTGTAGCTTCATTTGCTACTACTACCGAAGCTAAGGTTCCATCAACACTTAACGCTCCTTATTACACGTTGGCTAAGACCGACGCCAGTGTTAATGACGGTACTACCACTACTTACAAAGCCCCAGCATGGAGCCAATACAAGGTTGGCCGTACTATGAAGGATGCTTCAGCTTACAAGACTAACTTATTGCAAGTAAGCAAGGCTGCTACTACCCGTGAAGGTGACACTTGGGTATACGTTACTGATGTTACTAACGGTAAGTTGACTGGCTGGGTCAAGGCATCTGCTTTGAAGGCAACTACTGATGTGCCTGCCTCAGAAGGTGTAACTATCAACTATACTGACAAGGCAACTGGTAAGGTTGTTTCGTCGCATGTTGTTCCTTTTAAAGCTGATGATTCAACATTAGCTAAGCTTACAATGGATATTTATACTGATAAAAAGGCTGCCAACAATGAATTGCATAACAACATGCCTGCTGGTTATTCAGTAGCTGACGGTAATGCCTGGGGTAGTGTTGCTGATGCCAAAGCCGCTACCAAAGGTTCCACATTAGTATTTTATGTAACTGCAAATGCTAAGAAGTCTGTAACAATTAGTGATTCTTTGGAAATTGCCTCAGATGGTACAACTAAGACATTAGTGTTCTCTGGCAAGGCTTTCACCCAATGGAATGATGCAAAAGCTGCTTTTGCTAAGGACCCAACAGTTACTGACCTTGATGGTAAGATTATCGATTCTTCAGTATTGAAGACTGCGTTGAAGAATGCTGGTTTTGATACTATCACTGCAGATGATGGCACCGTATACACTTTGAATACTAGTGTATTACCTTCAAATGTAGCATTCGGAAAAAACATTAACTTAATTTACTCAAAATAATAAATTTATTTGATTGAGTTAAAAGGCACTGCCAAATTATTGGCAGTGCCTTTTTTAAAAGTGTTTTCCCTGCATATTAACCGGATCAGAAAGTGTTGATTTAACCTTTTTACGTGGCATCTTTTCTTTATGTCGCTTATATAGCAAGTAGAAACACGTGCCGGCAATTATTAGTAACGCCGGCCATGACGTAACAATCTTCCATACGTCTATTAGCAGCATGAGACCTGATCCACCATATCCACTGTGTGAAGAACTTGTATCCTGCCCATATAACTATGAGTGTTAGTAGTAAAAGCATTGTGAGCGCCTCCTGTAACAGATGACTTCGATCATTAATAGTCCATTCGCGTGATTTCAGGAGCTGACGTCAAATAATCATTAATGTGATCTAAGAAATTCTGAAAGTGGGGAGTTTTGTTGTGAGATTCGACTGCTGCTTGATTCTTCCAATGTTCGATTATTTCGTAATCGTTGTCATTGATCAATGATTTGAAGTGGCCGTAGAATTCATTACCAGTTTCTTTTGAAGAGCAGACAACCAATTTGTTTACAAACGCTTCATACTGTGACGTCATTTCGGGTTTGACATGCAAAGCAACGTTAATAATTTTCATAGAATTACCTCCTGATTAGTATAATCATACCGCTACTATCGAGTGTCAGTGGTATTTATTTAAACAAAATCCAGATCCATTAGGGATTCTTCCAAGCTACCAATGGTTTCATTGCGTTCCATATAATCAACCCAGCCATCATAAGATTTTCGCTGACGGGGCTTCATGGCTGAACTCAATTTGGCTTGGATACTGCTAATGAATTTGATGACAGCACTGCTGGTCTCATTTTTAATGCGCAGGCTACTCCACTTTTTATTGGTGGGGCGGTCTGCGTTTTGCTCATTTAGGAACGCGGCGTATTTATCTCGAAAGGTGTCGACAATCTGGATGTAAGCTGATTCCTGAGACAACTTTTAAGAGAGGGTATAATGAATAAATCATCTCTCAAAAGGAAGGAATTTTTACATACCAACTCGTTACGACAAAGAATTCAAACAAAACATTATCAACCTATATAAGCAAGGCGAATCAGCTGCCCAACTGGCCAGAGAATATGGCATTGGCTATTCAACAGTTCATAAGTGGATCCAGGGCCAGGCAAAAACTCAATCCGGTAAATCACCAGACGAAATCAAAGCGATGGAAAAGCGACTGGCTTCGCTGTCTGAGAAGAACGAAATCCTAAAAAAAGCCCTGGGCTTCCTTGCGCAGAAGTAACCAATATCTTTGATTACATTCACCAAGAAAGCCATCACCACCAGGTAACCAAGATGTGCCGAATCCTCGGTGTTTCCAGAGCTCAGTATTATCGTTATCGATCCCCCACAAACCTTCAAAACGCCGGGCCGAAGATGCGGGCTTGAAACAACGGATTCTGCGGATCTTTGCGGAATTTAAGCAGCGATACGGTGTTATGAAGATCCACCATGAATTGAATCTGGAACTTCAACCACTGCAGCTTCGGTGCAGTCCACGACGGATTATCGGCTATTCGTTCTCAAAAAAGATGGATACTGATTTAGGCTTAAAGACCCTTGAAAGCGCGGTTAAAAATCGAACCATTACTGGGGACCTGATTATCCATACGGATTTAGGATCACAGTATACCAGCGATGATTACA